>PLNY01000072.1 GCA_003141915.1 Anaerolineae bacterium
ATGCCGGTTGTATAAGCGCCAATGGCAAAGAAAGCAGCATAACCCAGATCAAGCAATCCAGCGTAACCTACCACAATGTTCAACCCCATGGCTAGGATAACGTAGATTAACGCAAAGATGATCAGCGATGTCCAGCCCAAACCCGTGAAGCTATCTGCAAAGGGAAATGCAATTACGACCAATGCCAGCAGGACTAGCCTGCCGATACGCTCCTGACCATCTGATAGGCCATGCAAAGCAACTATTACTAGTGCCAGCACAATTCCGCCTAATACGCCAATCAGGTTGGCAGGAATGGCCACATTTGGAGAGTCAGGGGTATTGCCGACAGCACTCTCGATATAAAGGATGTCAAGCAAGCTGATGATAAGAAGAGCTACGCCGGCAGCAACTGCGGCTGGCAGGGCTTCTATTACCAACTTGGATGGTTCTTTCCGTGCAACTCGTCCACTGAGTGTCAGTCCAAGGCCGATACCCATCGCAACGCCCATGATAGCAACGCCCCAGCCCCCGAAGATAATAGTAAATAAGCCCCCGATGATTCCGAAGGTAAAGCCAGATCTTATATTTTTCATGTGGTCGCCTCTCTAGGCTTTCCCTTAAGCCTTGTCTCCCACTTGCTCGCCAAGTAAGCCGCTGGGTCGTAACATTAGAATGAGAACGAGAATCGCAAAAACCCAGGCCTCTGTCCAGCGCGCATCCAGTACTCCATCACTGAAGGAAGCTACGATGCCAATGATAAACCCTCCGAGCATTGCACCGGTGATGTTCCCAATACCTCCCAGCACGGCCGCGGTAAACGCAAATAAACCGGCGCGAAAGCCCATGAACCACCAAGCTGTATTGTTGTAAAGCCCTGTCATGATGCCAGCCGCTCCCGCCAAGCCGCCGCCAATGAGAAATGTGGCGCTGATGACATTATCAATATTGATGCCCAGCATTTTGGCGGCATCACGGTTTTGAGCCGTGGCGCGCATAGCTTTTCCCAAAGTTGTATTCTGAATAAAGAACCGAAGGCCGAGCATAAGGATAGCTGCGAGGATAATAACCACAAGTCCCGTAATTGTGAGGCGCAGATGAATTCCGGTGAATGCCAGTATGTTCGCGTTCAGCCCGAGGTTGGTGTACATGGCAACTAGCAGGTCAGGGAAATTTTTTTGCGAGGCCCCTCCTGTTGTGCCAAAAGACGGCACCAGCCAGGTCTGTCCGGCCCACATCAAACCGAAATTTTCAATGATAAAGGACATGCCGATGGCGGAGATGAGAGGCGCGAGGCGTGGGGCATTGCGAAGGCGCCGATAGGCCAGCCGTTCGACTGCCGCATTGAGAATTGCGCAGACCACGATGGCTATAACCAGAGCCAAAATAAGTCCAAGAATAATGTGAACTGGGTCTTTAGTGTCGAGCGTACCCGTCAGCGATAATATTGTCAGGGAAGTGAATGTACCCACCATGACAACATCACCATGGGCAAAGTTGATCAATTCAATGATGCCATACACCAGGGTATACCCGAGGGCAATAATGGCCATAATCGCGCCATTTGCAATTCCAATAATCAAAAACTGCACTAATTGCAGGGGATTCTTGGCAGCAGCAGCTGCAATGGCTGGAATATCCAAAGAAGCCACCGGCCCGATGAGTAAGACCAGATAAATCGCTAAAATAATTATGAGGGGACGAAAGACTCGCTGTAATTTCTCGTTCATTCTCGACTGTCTCCGTGACTCGCTTTGTTTACAGAACTAAGCATCATATTCTTGTGACGGCCAAAATTAAATAAAAGAAGATAGGGGACAGCTAAGGGCTGTCCCCTATTTTGAAATACGGGCTTACTTCTTGAGTGAGAAGGTACCAATGCCGACGAACTTGCCGCTTTGTGCCTGACCGATCAGGAAGTACGGCAGTGAAATATCACCATTCTGATCAATCGACCAGGTTCCGAGCGCACCTTGGAAGTCTTTGAGGGCAAAGACAGCCTTGGTCACGGTCGGCCGGTCGCTCGGGTCACCGCCTGCAGCACAGACATTCTCAATTGCGGCAAGCAGACCGTTCATCAGATCATAACCATAGACTGCGTAGGGTTCATTGGTCGGGCCATACTTTGCAGCGTAATCCGTATAGAACTTCTGACCCATCGCGTTCAGGTCTTTCTTGGCTACACCTGGCGTGCTGGCGTAAGCGCCTTCAGCCACTGTAGCGCCGGACCCATCAATAAAGGCCTGAGTATAAATGCCATCTGGGCCCATGAATTTAACCTTGGTGTTGTCGCCCATGATGGAAACTTTGTCCTTCATGATCTGCGCGGTATTGCTATCTACGACTGCGCCGAGGAAGATCGCGTCCGGCGGATTGCCGTTGTTGCTGGTGGAGATCTTGGTCATCAAAGCCTGATAGTTGGATGCCTTCGGATCATAGCCTTCATTCGCGATCACGTTGATACCTGCAGCTTTTGCCGCCTGAGCGACTGAAGTACCTATACCTAAGCCGTATGCTTGTGTATCGTTTAGAACATATAACGATTTGATGTTCAGGGAAAGCAAGAAGTTCACATCGACGGGGCCTTGCAGGTCATCCGTGGCCGCGACGCGAGCATAGTTGCGTTGCCCGGTCGGATAGTACACATTTGGTTCATTCGGGGCAGTGATCCCTGCTGCCGTATGAGTCAAACCAGGATAGGTATTGGCGGGCGAGAACATCAGCAGATCGTTAGCCTGATTGGTGATCGGGATCGACAGCTTGGCGGCGCCAGAGTTGAAGGTTCCTAGGTAAGCAATAACACTTTTATCGGCGGCTGCTTTGGTGGCGTTCTGGGTTTCAGTTGCACCATCCCATGCACCAGTAGCGGCCGTAGCGTCATCATCAACCTCATATGCGAGAGTGTACTTTCCGCCGCAGGCTTTATTATTGGCCTCCGACAGGCGCAGTTGTTCAGCGTTGACAATGGTTTGGGTTTGGGTGAGAGAAGCACCCGTCATTGGCAAGTCAGAGACGATCTTAAGCGTTTTACCGCCGCCACCAGCGCCACCACAGGCCGCTAGTAACATGCTTGCGGTAATCACGAGCGATACCAAAACAAACAAGCGTTTAGACATTTCTTACTCCTCCGAACATTATTTTTATGAATGATAACCCGCAAGTGCGGGTATGACGGCCAAGTTGACAGAACTTTACGTTGTCAACATCATCTCCTCTCGTAAAGGATTTTCTTAAAGATCTCTATCTAACATAAAGCCGGAGAAAATTTTCATCCTTGCGGAATGGATTTTCTCACGGCTGTTAGATAAACTGTCATATAAACAAGATTAAAGTCGAAATACTTCTAAAGTATGTAATCAGTGTTTAATAATAAATTAAATTTGAATTATGGTCAAGAGTCTATTTACAGTTATTATCCCTTTGGGTAGTATAAAGCAATTGTTCGCGGATACGCAGGTCAGTATTGCGGATCTTCATTGCTAAATCGGCCGCCAAGTTGTACATTAAACGATAACCGAGTTGGGGATAGCTCTCGCATAGCATGACCAATCGATCTCTATGAATAACAACCAGGGTGGTATCCTTTTGCACGGCTCGTGCGGAAGCAGAGCGGAGTCCTTCGTCCACCAGTGCAATCTCACCGAATGATTGTCCGCGTCGTAATTTTGTAATCATCACCTCTGCCGATGGCGAAGCCCCGGCATTGATCGCAATTTCAACTTCGCCTTGTGTGATGAGATAGAGTTCTTTGCTGTTGCTATTCTCTTTGAAAATAATATCCCCTGCCTGATAGGCAACCTCCTCGCACAAATTTGCAACCAACTCCAACTGGGTTGGTGTTAGCTGATAGAAAATGTCGCTTTGTTTGAGAATATTGATCTGGGTTTTCATCCTAATAGACATTAGTGNNCACAAAGGCTTGCGAAGCGCAACTAATGGATATTATGGAAAAGTACTGTTTAACCAATCGAGCGGGTTCACTAATACGCCATTCACCCACATCTCGAAGTGAAGATGCGGCCCGGTAACGTGGCCGGTCGCGCCGATCTGGCCGATCAATTGTCCGGCTTGAACCTGCTGGCCCACCGTAACGCCGATTTCACTTTGATGCGCATAAAGCGTATAAATTCCCCAACCATCATCAATGATCGTTAAATTTCCGCGTGGCGGCATTACATTTCCAGGCACCGGGATCATGCCCGCAAAAACCACTTTGCCAGGCGCCGCGGCATAAATATCAAGGGCGTGTGGAGCCTCGCACGCTGAAAAATCTACTCCGGAATGGAAATAATGATAAGTGCTACCATTGAAAGTATAAGAACGAGGTATTCCAAATGGAGCCGTTTCGCAGTCACGGAGTTGAACGCCAGCGGGTAAATAAATTGGTATGCTGAATTTTCCCTGCCAAAATTTTATTGGGGTGACCATAGAGGTAATGGATGCGACTTGTTTGTCTTCAGATGCCATTATATTGGGATCGTCAGAAGGCACAGGCTCTATTGCTGTTGGTTGATCTCCTGTACCCACTATGACCATTTGCTCGAAGGATTGTTTTGTGCCGTCTGGCAATGCGGCATCCAATTCCAATGGATAAACTCCCGCGTCGAGCTGGACATATACACCTTGGAGCGCTACCATGTTTCCATCGCCCAATGGAAAGAAGTGCAATGGTTGATTCACGAGGATTCCGCTCAAAGTTACGCCAGTTGCTGGCTTGACAATGACTTCTGCCGTTCCGCCTTGTTTAAACGGCAGGTGCAACATTTTTACATCAAGAAAAGCAGACGGCAAACCGCTAACAGTCTGATCAGACACGGATGTAGAGCCAGGTGCATACAGCACATCGCCGGGCAAGGCGTCCCATGTGCCGCTCAGCCCGTTCAGACTCACCAAAGTCCACGAATCGGTGTTTTGCTTGACGGCCATTTCGAGGAGCGATTCCCCAGCTTGAGGTGTGGCGCGATTTGTTAAGGTGGTCGCGTTATCCTGTTTAGGTACGATCATGTTCGCGCCGACATAAAACTCGCTGGGGCTGATAATGTGATTCAGCTTTTCAAGCAAAGCCGCCGGGATCTGCGTCTGACGGACAAGGCTGTTAAATGATTCCCCAAAGTTGATCACCTCGGTATCGAGTGTGCCTGTTACGCCCTCCAGGCCGGGAATAACAAGTTGCTGGCCCGCCTGAATGGCGTTTGGATCTGTGATGCTATTTGCCGCCATTAAATCATTCAACGAAATGTTGAAATGATCTGCAATAGACGAAAGTGTGTCGCCGGGTTGAATGATGTAGGTCGGCCCAGATGGTGGAGTGGGTGTTTGCGCGAAAGCCGGTTGCGCCGCATATAAAATGGAAATCAAAAGAATCAAAGCCCCAAAGCGTTTATACATTTTCGAATTCTACTTTATCGCCGACCTCATAATCGTTATATCGGGTTGGGTGGACTTCCAATGTATAGCGCGCGGCTCTGGCAGGAAAGTAGGCTGGCCGCCATGATTTGGCGATCACTTTATCCACCACGATCATTTCAGAGTTAATCCAAAACACCGCTATATCGAAAGACATGAACAGCATGTGAATGGAAGAATCAATGCGGGAATCTTTTGCGATAACGAGAAGCAGGCCTTCGTCACGCGCAAGAACGGAACGGAACATGAGTCCGCGCAAGCGGCAAAGGAACGAATCGCAGAATTGGACTCGAGCCGGAGTGTCAATCTGTTTGTTTTGGTTTTGTATAAAAATATCGGACGACATCGTCTAATGAAAACGGGGCGTTCCTTTGATTTTGGTCAGGAACACGCCCCGTTAAATTCTGGATTGGTTTAGCTCAGGACACCGCTTTTTTCTGGTTGATAACTTTCTCCACGCTGTTAATTAATTCCTGTGGGCTGAATGGTTTGGAGATGTAATCATCCACTTTGGCAATGTGCAGGCCGAGGACCTTGTCAATGCTTTGCGCCTTGGCTGTGACGACAATGACTGGAATATTGCGCGTGGCTTCATTCGCCTTCATTTGTTGGTATACTTCCCAGCCGTCCATGTCGGGCATCATCAAGTCGAGCAACACGAGATCGGGCAATTGCTCGCGCGCAGCTTTAATTCCCGCGGTTCCGCCGGCGGCGCCCGATACGTCAAACCCCCGGCGTCCAAGAATGAGCCGGATCAAGTCGATCATCTCCGGCTCGTCTTCAATACAAAGGATTCGTTTGGCAACTTTCTCTTCCATTTTCGCTGCGGGTAAGTTTACCATAATGCCAGATTCAATGATAGGTGAAAATCTTTACAATGAATAATATATTAGAAAATCATATAAATAATCACTTGGGGCTATTCGCTGGGCGGGTAGGTTGGTATAATTTCTGCTCTAAGGTTCGGAGGAATCTGTGAATTCACGTACTCAATCGTTTATTATTTACTTCCTGTTGATTGTTGCCATCGGCGCTATGCTTTATGTCGGTTTTAGGCAGGATAATAATGCGCCGCAACCGCTGACGATCAACCAGGTGGCGCAGTCCATTCAAAACGGCGAAGTGGCGCGAGTCATCATTCAAAGCGATACTCAGATTCATATTGTTTATAAATCTGGCAAGGAAGCTGACTCTGACAAGGAATCGAGCGCTACTTTAGTGGATCAATTGGTCAGCCTTGGGGTCACACCCGCACAGCTTTCGCCTAATAATGTGATTATCGAAGTTCAGGCGCCGTCACCTTGGGCAGGCATCTTGACCATCCTTGGTTATGCTTTGCCATTCATCGTGATGTTGGTTGTATTCTGGTTCATCTTTCGTCAGGCGCAGGGATCGAATAACGCTGCGATGGCATTTGGAAAAAGCCGCGCTCGCATGTTCAGCGGCGAACATCCGACGGTTACATTTCAAGATGTAGCCGGTATCGAAGAATCCAAGCAGGAACTCGCTGAAGTTGTCGAGTTCTTGAAAGAGCCGCAGAAGTTTATTCAGCTTGGTGCGCGCATTCCGAAAGGCGTTTTATTGGTTGGACCTCCCGGCACCGGTAAGACATTGCTTGCCAAAGCAGTTTCTGGCGAAGCGGGCGTGCCGTTCTTCTCGATTTCAGGTTCTGAATTCGTTGAGATGTTTGTCGGCGTGGGCGCGAG
>PLNY01000320.1 GCA_003141915.1 Anaerolineae bacterium
ATTCGAACGCGATCACCTGCTGCGTGCGCAGCGCGATCCGCGCCGACGCTTCGGTCGGCAGCGCCAGCGCCTCGTCAAACGAATTCGTATGCAGAGACTGCGTCCCGCCGAGGACCGCCGCCAGCGCCTGGATCGCCGTCCGCACAATGTTGTTCTCAGGTTGCTGCGCCGTCAGCGTAGAACCGGCCGTCTGCGCGTGGAAGCGCAGCATCCACGATTTTGGGTTCTTCGCCTTGAAGCGGTCGCGCATGATCTTTGCCCACATTCGGCGCGCGGCGCGGAATTTGGCGACTTCTTCCAATAAATTATTATGCGCGTTGAAGAAGAAGGATATCTGCGGTGCAAACTCGTCCACGCTCAGCCCTGACCTGAGAGCGGCATCCACGTAAGCGATTCCATTCGCCAGCGTGAACGCCACTTCCTGCACCGCGGTCGAACCGGCTTCGCGGATGTGATAACCCGAAACCGAGATCGTGTTCCAATTCGGAACTTCGCGCATGCAGAACGAAAAGATGTCGGTGATGAGTCGCATCGAGGGCGCAGGCGGAAAGATATAGGTCCCACGCGCTACATATTCTTTCAAGATATCATTTTGAATCGTGCCGCGTAATGATTTCATTTCCACGCCCTGACGTTTTGCCACCGCGATATACATCGCCAGCAAAATTCCAGCCGGCGCGTTGATGGTCATTGATGTCGAAACCTTATCGAGCGGGATTTGATCGAAGAGCCGCGCCATATCTTCCACCGACGAAATCGAAACGCCGACCTTGCCCACTTCGCCGAGCGCCATGGCGTCGTCCGCGTCATATCCGATTTGCGTTGGCAGGTCGAATGCAACACTCAATCCGGTCTGACCCTGATTCAACAAATAGCGATAGCGCTTATTGGATTCTTCGGCGGTCGAGAAACCGGCGTACTGACGCATCGTCCAGAAGCGCGAACGATACATCGTCGGCTGGACTCCGCGCGTGAACGGATATTCGCCGGGGAAGCTCAACTTCTCTAAATAATCGGTATCATCTTCCGGCATCGCCACGCGCGGAATTTCGATACCGGCGGTCGTCTCGAATTTATTTTTCCGCTCTGAAAACCTATCCAGCGATTTCTTGAGCGTATTCTCTTGCCATTTTTTGTATTGATCTTGGAGAGTCATGTTGAAATCCTTTTTAAACACAAAGGTCATAACACTTGCCTCGGGCGCAAGTGCCGGGGAGAACTCGAAGGAAGAGCCCACCTTAGTGCCCTTGGTGTCCTTCGTGTTTAATTTCTTTTCCAAGTATACAGCCAATTCCCGCGCACACAATTGGATAAACATGGGCGAAATCAGGACAAAAGTCATTTGTAGAGTCTGAGAGAAAATGCTAAACTCTTCGTATACCAACTCAGGAGTATTCTTATGAAACCTGTTACCTGGATGTATATTGGCGCAGTCATTCTTATTCTCCTTGCCGCTGGCGGCATTTGCGTAGGAGGCTTTATTCTTCTCGGCGCTTCTGGCGGAGCACAGGGCGTAACAGGGATTGGAAGTGCGGGAATGGGCATCGGTGCCATTGCACTGGTTGGTGGGATTCTATTGATCGTCCTGGCAGTCAATAAAACCAAACAGGATACAGCACAAAACGTGACAATGCAAGTGGATTTGCCCGGTCAGACCAAGATCGAAGAAGTCAAATGCAAAGAATGCGGTGGAACCCTGAGCGCCAAGGATATAACACTGGTGAATGGCGCACCGATGGTCAACTGCCCGTATTGTCACACCATCTATCAAATGACTGAAGAACCCAAGTGGTAAATTATTAGAACGTTGGAGGCGTTATGAAACGGCGTCTGGCTCTCCTGCTCGCTTTCCTACTGCTCATCGCAAGCGCGACCAATGCGGCGGCACAATCTTCTTCATCCTATCTCTTCGGCGTGCCCAAAGAATCTGTGAATGTGTATTGGAACGCCGATGGAACAGAGTCCCTTGATTACGTATTCAACTTTGTTAACCAACCCGGCGCGCATCCAATTGACTTCGTTGATGTAGGCATGCCCAACAGCAATTTCGACATGAGCACCGTCACCGCAGATGTCGGTGGACAAAGCGTGGATGTTTCGCAAAGCGACTATCAAGGAAGTGGTTCCGGCTTTTCGGTCGTGATGGGATCGCAAACGATCCAACCCGGCGCAAGCGGATCCGTGCATGTGGCGGTTGGCAGTATCACGGGCGTGCTTTATCCGGATACCAGCGATAACACCTATGCCAGCGGCGATTTCGCACCCACATATTTTAGCTCGCAATATGTGACCGGCAATACGGACATGACCGTGTCCTTCCATCTGCCGCCCGGAGTTAAAACCACAGAAGGACGCTGGCACGCTGCGCCCTCCGGTTTTCCATCCCAGCCGCAAGCCGCATTGGATAGCCAGAGTCGCGTCACTTATACATGGGAATCTGCAACCGCCAGCGCTTCATCGCAATACACCTTCGGCGCGTCGTTTCCAAAAAGTTATGTGCCGTCTGATGCAATTGTTGTAGCACCTGCTTTCAATATTGATTTCTCCGGTCTGATCAGCGACCTTCCGACTATTTCTTGTTTATGCTTTTTTGCGCTCCTGTTTATNNATCGGACTGCCCATCCTCTCTGCGATTCAAGGACAGCGTCGCAAACTGCAATACATCCCGCCGCGCATTGGCATTGAAGGTCATGGCATCAAACGCGGATTGACCGCGGTGGAGGCCGCCATCTTGATGGATGAACCGCTCGA
Source organism: Anaerolineae bacterium (assembly GCA_003141915.1). Lineage (GTDB taxonomy): Bacteria > Chloroflexota > Anaerolineae > Anaerolineales > Villigracilaceae > Fen-1038. Next base: position 2,752 of record PLNY01000320.1, read on the forward strand.
TAAAGTCATGACGATGATTCTCTTCGGAGTGATCAAGAAAGGCGCGGCTGAAGTTACTACGCGCGATCCGTTGGAGTTGTCTTTTGCTCAAACTCAACCTGCGAATTTAAATCAATATGAAATTGATTTCTTGAAGGCTTTTGGGCAAAAGGACCTGAGCCTTCGCCGCCGCGCCTTGCAGGATATGACGGTGGCGCTGGTCAAATCCGTTTCGGAGAAAATGAAAGGCTTTAGCCGCAAGGAAACGCAGGATTACTACAAGAACATCATGGAACAAGCCTGGGCGCAAGTGGAAGCTGCAAAGACACCGGAAATCAAAGGTCAAGCCATTGATCAAAACCTGGAGTGGACGATGCTCGATCACGATTACAACAATCGCTCACAGCGCGTCTTTACTGGCCCGATCTTCCTACCGATCTGGTGGGGAGGCTATGACCCGATGTATCGCTCTGCGCCCATGACGACCGGCGCCGCACCTGCATCTCTTCCAACTGGTGGCGTTCGTTCTACGTCATTGCCGGGCTCAACCTTTGCAGCCTCAGTGGTCGGCGGCGTGCAGAATTTCTCCTCCAAGGTGATCGGCAACTTGAACTCGTTTACCAGCGGCGTCAGCAACGTAACCAATCCCCCGCCTCCGCCATCCACGAGTGGCGGCGGTTATCATGGCGGCGGAGGTTGTGCTTGCGCTTGCGCGTGTGCCGGTTGCGCCTGTGCCTGTGCCGGTGGTGGAAGATAATCAATACGCCAAAGGATTATCGGTATGAAGCTTATAGAGATGTTCAAGCCTAGCTCATCATTAGCTCCTCAACCGGGACTCTATCATTATCGCTTCGAGGGCAAAAATGAAAAGAGCCGCGCTCATCTTCGCCTCGATGCGGATGGTCATGGCACATTGATCGTCAATGCAAATCGCGTGATGCACTTGAATCCAACCGCCGCGCTGATGGCTTATCTGGTGCTTGAAAATGTCGATGAGAAAAATGCGATAAAGACGATTCAAAAGAAATATCGCGTGAATGGGTCGCAAGCCCGCGACGATCTTTTAACATTCCGAGATCAGCTTTCTGAATTGGTTCGTCCGGATGGCGCCTGTCCCATCCATGACCTTGAACTGGAAGTGGACATGCCGTTCAGCGCGCGGCCTTCTGCGCCGTACCGAATGGATTTGGCTGTCACGTATCGCTGCAATAATGATTGCGCGCATTGCTACAACGCGCGTGAACGGGACTTCCCCGAACTGACCACGGAGCAATGGTTCAAGATTCTTGATCAGCTCTGGGAGCTCGGTGTGCCGCACATTATCTTCACCGGCGGCGAGGCCACGCTTCGCAATGATTTGCCGGAATTGATTCATCATGCTGAATCCAATGGACAGATTACTGGTCTCAATACAAATGCGCGGCGGTTATCGGATGAAAAGTATTTTCAGACTCTTGTGGACGCGGGACTTGACCATGTGCAGATTACGGTCGAGTCTTGTGACGAGCAAATCCACGATCAGATGGTGTGTGCGAAGGGTGCCTTCAAGCAGACGATTCACGGACTCAAGAATGCTCTCGCCAGTCCGCTGTATGTGATGACCAACACCACGATGTTGAAAAACAATGTTCACAAGATTCCCGACACATTGGATTTTCTCGCGGAACTCGGCGTCCCAACGATTGGACTAAACGCGCTGATCTATTCCGGTCACGCCTTGACGGTCGGAACGGGACTCAAAGAAAGCGAACTGCAACCCATCCTCGATATGGCCACGCGCAAAACATCCGAACGCGGACAAAAGCTGATCTGGTACACGCCGACGCAGTATTGCGAATTCGATCCAACGGCGAACAACCTCGGAGTCAAGGGATGCACCGCTGCGCTTTATAGCATGTGCATCGAATCGAATGGAAATGTTCTGCCGTGCCAATCCTATTATCATCCACTTGGAAATATGTTGACCGATTCATGGGACTCAATTTGGAATCATCCGCTGTCGGTGCAGTTGCGGGAGCGAAAAAATCTTCCAGCCAAATGCGAGACCTGTCCGGTCGTCGCCGAATGCGGCGGCGGATGTCCGTTGCAATTTGAAAATCATCGCGCTGATTTTGGCGTCAATCAAGAACTCATCAAACAGGAGATGTTAGCATGAATGAACACGAGTGGATCAAAGAATTTCCTGGGTCAGTTACCGTTTGTGATGCGAAAGGCGTCATTCTCGAAATGAATGATAAGGCTGCCAAGAGCTTCGAGAAAGATGGCGGTTATGCTTTAATCGGAAAGAATATGCTCGATTGTCATCCCGAACCAGCGCGTACCAAAGCGGAAAGATTGTTAGCGACAAAAGAAAAAAATATTTACACCATCGAAAAGAACGGCATCAAGAAATTGATCTTCCAATCGCCGTGGTTCAAAGATGGAAAATATGCGGGCTTCGTTGAACTATCGCTTGAGATTCCGTTTGAGATGCCGCATTTTATTCGCTCGTAAAAACCTATGATGGAGAGCGCCATGAAAAAATTCTTTACAAAAGTCCAGCCGGTTCAATCCGGCATGTATACCAAGCAATCTGCGCCCGAAGAGCAAACGCCATATCGAATTCATTTGCGGCTTCAGCCGGATGGGTCCGGCGTGCTCGTCGTCAATGCCGCGACCGTTCTGCATCTCAATCCCACCGCGGCGGAGTGCGCGTATCATTTCATCAAAGGCACCGCGCCGGATAAGGCTGCGAAGGAAATCGCTTCACGCTATCGTATCAATAAAAAGACTGCCTTGGAAGATTACAACGATTTCGCGGCGCGGATTCAAAGGCTAATGACCGCCACCGATTTGGATCCCGAATCCTACCTCGACTTTGAACGCGTCTNNCGACTGCGCGCTGACTTATCGCCTCCCGGCTGGAACTCAAGCCGATTATGCACCAACGAAACGCGTTGACCGTGAATTAAGCACCGACGAATGGTTTTCCATTCTCGATAAAGCTTGGCAATTCGGAATCCCTCATGTGACATTCACCGGCGGCGAAGCGACTTTGCGCGACGATTTAGTTGATCTCATTGCACGTGCCGAGAAGAATGGTCAGGTCTGCGGATTGCTGACCGATGGCATGAAGCTTGCTGATAAGGGTTATCTTGAGTTGTTACTGAAGACTGGACTTGATCACATTCTCTTTCTGCTTCAACCTGATAGCAACGATTCATGGAAAGCACTTGAAACCATCATCGCTGAAGGCGTGTTCGTGACGGTCCATTTAACCGTAACGAAAGATAATGCATCAAAAGCAATGGAAGTGCTGGAAAGAATTCGTTCGCTCGGCGTTCAATCGCTTTCACTGACTTCTGCTGATTCCCAATTGACTGTTTTCGATTTACAGAATAAAGCCGCCAGCCTCGGCTTGACTCTCAAGCATGATCTGCCAGTGCCGTATTCAGCCAATCATCCGGTTGCGTTAGAAACCGCGGAAGATAACATCCCCGATGGAGCCGGAAAAACCTGGCTGTATGTCGAACCGGATGGTGATGTTCTTCCTGCTCAAGGTATGGCTGATCAAATCCTTGGAAACGCCTTGCGCGATCCGTGGGAAAAGATGTACAAGAAATAGGATGAATGATGGCATCGGATATTTCGACTGCATTGTTAAGATGGATGTATCGCGGTAGTCATCCAAATAAATTAGCGAAAATACTGAATAAGGGCGGAGCACTATTTAACTTGTTAGGAATACTTCCCAACTACTCCGTCACCTTGGAAGTAGTGGGAAGGCATTCGGGGNNTGATGAATAGCGAGAAATATTTGGTATCCATGCTGGGCGAGAAGGCAAACTGGGTATCCAATGTAAAAGCCGCAAGTGGCAAGGCAACTCTTCGACATGGGACAAGCGAGCAAGTGCTCTTGGAAGAGGTAAACGTTAAAGAGAGAGCGCCGATCTTAAAGGAATATTTACAAATTGCGCCTGGTGCGCGTCCGCATATACCAGTTGATAAAGATGCGCCCATCTCCGAGTTTGAAAAAATAGCATCAGAGTTTCCGGTATTTAAATTGGAAACAATAAATTAGCATCATGTCCACCTGATTTCAGTCGACGAACAGCAGGTTTCATCCCAATTGAGAAAAATAAATTGGCATCATCGTTATCTTCAGCAGGCCGCGTGGACGCGCGGCTTGCGTGATTATTTATTTGACAAAACAAAACTTTCACGCGCGGAACGCGTCCTTGAAGTCGGATGCGGCACGGGCGCAGTTCTCTCGACATTGCAAACCTCNNGCGACGCATGCGTCGCCCCTACGAAATAATTTTTTATTGACGCGCGGCGACGCGCATTCACTTCCCTACTCAAATCAATCCTTCGACATAACCTATTGTCATTTCCTTTTGCTGTGGGCGAATGATCCGCTTCAAGCATTGACCGAAATGAAACGCGTCACTAAAGCAAACGGGCATGTTCTCGCGCTTGCCGAACCGGATTACACTGCTCGCATTGATCAGCCGGATGAACTGGCGGCGCTTGGAAAATTGCAAAACGAATCGCTTAAACGTCAAGGCGCGGATATCAGCCTCGGCGCGCGGCTGGCGGATTTATTCTTTCGGGCTGGAATCAACATCATCGAAACGGGAGTCATTCAAAGTCGGGAGAATGACGCGCTATCTTCGGAAGAGTGGCAAAACGAATGGGCTGTGATCGAATCCGACCTGGCTGAATCCGTCACGAAAAAGGAAATCGCACGCTTGAAAAAACTGGATCAAGAAGCACGGAAACGTGAAACACGTGTGCTGAATGTGCCAACGTATTTTGCGTGGGGTCAGGTATAATAGAGCCATCCCGGAGGCATATTGCAAACTGTACAACTTGAAAACCAGACCGAACCGCAAACTCCTGCACAGGAAAAAACGGATTGGAAACATTTCCTGCTCGACCTGCTTGAAACGGTCGGGCTGGCTGTTGTTTTGTTTTTAGTGATCAATGCATTATCGGCGCGCGTGCGCGTGGACGGCTCTAGCATGTTGCCCACCCTGCATGACGGCGAATTTGTACTGGTCAATAAACTGGCTTATCATACTGGTCACCCGACGCGCGGCGATATCATTGTCTTCCAATCCACGTCTGAGAAAGACCTCGACTTGATCAAGCGCGTCATGGGTTTGCCCGGTGATCATATCGTGATCGGCGCTGGCAAAGTCTCCGTCAATGGTCAGACGCTGACCGAGCCTTATATCGCGGCCGCTCCGAATTATTCCGGCGAATGGCATGTGCCGAATGGCTATTTATTTGTGCTGGGCGATAATCGCAATGATAGTTCCGATTCCCATGTATGGGGCTTTTTGCCGATCCAAAATGTGATTGGCAAAGCGCTGTTGATCTACTGGCCTCCGACGGAATGGGCCATGGTGGATCACATCAAAATCGAAGTTCCTACGCCTTAGAGGTCGAAATGAGTGATGCAGCAATTCCAGAACCCGCTCCGTGTCGTGAATGTTCCGCAGGCATGATGCGCCTGCGATTCATCACGTACTTCACCTGGCTCGGTGAGGAACTGATCACCGTGCAAAATTTTCCAGCCTGGATCTGCGACGTTTGCGGTCATCGCGAGTATGATGAAAAATCCATCTCCATGCTGACAATGCTTTTGAATCCCGATGCAGGCAAGCCGACCAGTAAACAACGCATCCCGCATCGAACCCGACCTCGGCCGGCTCCGCGTCCACCGGCCGAATCTTGATCTGACGAGGAATCCAAATATGGCAGTGGATACTTCTCCGCATACGTATCGCTTTCTGCCCGCCGATATCCTGACATCCGGTTATCGTGTGGTGGGCAAGATTATGGTTTCCAATACCGGCACGATGGGAATGTTGAACGACAGCACCCATTCCGCCATGGAAGTCCACGACGCGCGCCTGGCGCGTCTGCATATGCCCACCAAGCTGGTGGATCATTATGAATTGGTGCGGATGATGAAGGCGCATGTCTATG
>PLNY01000106.1 GCA_003141915.1 Anaerolineae bacterium
TCACGCGGTGCGCTTCCATCACGTTCGGAACATTTTCGAGTCTGGTGAGCACTTTGCTGAGCTGGGAAATATCTTCCACTTCCACGATCAAGCGCAATTCCGCCAGACTACGATTAACGTTGACTTGCGCATCTGCAATATTGACTCCTTCATCGCTCAACAGGTTGGTCACATCGCTCATCAAACCCTGACGGTCGTACGCTTTGATGCGAATCGGAACTGGGAAAGTGCGAACCTGTTGCCCCCAGTCCACGCGCACGATGCGCTCGCGCTCTTTCAATCCGAGGCGCAGAATGTTGGGACAATCCTGCCGATGAATGGTTGCGCCGCGTCCGCGCGTAATATATCCAATGATCTGATCGCCGGGCGCGGGATTACAACATCTGCCCATGGTGGTGAGCAAACCCCTCAGTCCCACAATGTCCACGGCTTCGGTGCTGGTAATATCCGGCTTCGGAATATTGGCGGTTAGAAGATTCGCGTTTTCTTCGGTCTCTGAAATTTCCTTGATGACTTTGCTTACAGATAAATCGCCTGTCCCCAAATCAACGAACATTTCATCCGGTGACTTGATGCCAAGATTGCGTGCCATCTTTTCAAAGTTGGCTTCGGGAATGCCGAGCCGCTGCAGTTCGCGTTCCAATACCAATCGTCCTTGCGAAAGATTTTGCTGAAAGTTTTCCTCTTTGAACCATTGGCGAATTTTGGATTTGGCGCGCTGGGTCTTGACCAGACCCAAATTGGAATTCAACCAGTCGCGGCTGGGTCCGCCTCGCTTCGCGGTCAGGATTTCGACCTGATCGCCGGTTTTCAGTTCGTGATACAACGGGACAAGTTTTCCGTTAACTTTTGCGCCGCGGCAACAATGTCCGATATCGGTATGAACGTGATACGCAAAGTCGATGGGAGTCGAACCGGCTGGCAGGTCGATGATGTCGCCGCGCGGCGTGAAGACATAAACTCGATCTTGAAACACATCCGTGCGCATCGACTCCACAAACTCAGTCGCATCGTTCACATCCGAATGCCATTCCATCATGTTGCGAAGCCAGTTGATACGTTGTTCGTAGGATTTATCCCGCTTCGTTCCTTCTTTATAGCGCCAGTGCGCGGCGATGCCGTATTCCGCGTTCTGGTGCATTTCCGATGTGCGAATTTGCACTTCGAGCGGTTTGCCGTCATCCCAAATTACGGCAGTATGAAGGGATTGATAAAAGNNGCGATGTAATCATCGAACTCATTGGGGATGGGCCGCCAGTTGGTGTGGATGATGCCGAGGGTGGTATAGCAGGAGGCTATATCCGGGACAATGAGACGTACTGCACGCACATCGCGCACAGCCTCGAATGCCTTTCCTTTATCCTGCATCTTTTTGTAAATGGAGTAAATATGTTTTGGCCGTCCGCTGATTTCAATCTTGATATTATTTTTTTCAAAGAGCTCGCGCAGACTCTCCATAATTGCTTCGATTTGGGTTTCGCGATCCGGACGCCGCTCAGCCAATTGTTCCGCGATCTCTTTATATTTCTGCGGGTTGACGTAGCGAAAAGCCAGGTCCTCCAGCTCCCATTTGATTTGCCAAATTCCAAGACGATTTGCAAGTGGGGCAAAGATGTCGAGCGTTTGCTGAGCAATGCGGATACGCTTTTCTGCTGGCATGTGACTGAGCGTACGCATGTTGTGGAGGCGATCCGCCAGTTTGATGAGGACCACGCGCACATCATCGCCCATGGCGAGAAATGTTTTACGCAGCGTCTCGGACGTCATATCGGCTTTGCGTCCCAGTGAGGCAGGCGCGGCGACTTGGACTTCTCCGTTCGCACTGACAGCTCTTTCGGCGTGCTGATCGTCGCGCGATACGCGCGGCAGGTTGGTTAGTTTCGTCACGCCATCCACAAGTTTGGCGACTACATCGCCAAAGTCATTGCGAATACCATCCAACGTGACCGTGGTATCCTCAACGGTATCATGCAAAAGCCCGGCGGCCAGAACTTCAGGCGGCACATGCAGTTCTGCCAGGATCTGCGCCACTGCCAGACAATGATTGATGTAGGGTTCGCCTGAATTGCGTTTCTGTCCGCGGTGCGCCTCTTCCGCCACGCGGTAAGCGCGTTGAATCAGTTCTTTATCAGCTAAAGTGTAGGTGCTCGGAAGCTGCTCGAGGAGTTTCTCAAGCGGAATGGTATTAGCGGCTGATTTCATTGTCCCCTTATTTTACTGCGTCTTAGCGCTTAGATCTGTTCCTCCTTGCCGAACAAGTTCATCACCATATCTTTGACAAGAAGAACGAGAATCACAAAAACTCCTCCAGATAGTATTGCAAACGGAACAGGTGTTACATTAAAAAGTGTTGGTTGATAGGAGAAAAATGATACAAGCTCTATAATCACTGGCACGAAGAAGTATTCAGGAAAGAAAAATGCAAATACAATGGAGCGTACATCTGCTGGATAAAAATATCTATCATGCATTTTTGGAAGAAAGAATGGAACAAACAAGACAGAAACCAGGCCCAGCTTGATCATGAGATCCGCTGTCAATTTTGCGCGGCTTTTATAGACCACTGCGGCGAAGAAAAAACTTAACGTTGCAGTAAAGATCACGGCTACCGAAGTAAAATATATCTGGTTGGATCGGATGTCTGGTAACCAGTTATAAGCTGTCGCTGCATCCATAGTGAGCTGTTGATACATGTCAGCTTGGAATAAATATACAGATACAAGTTCTGTTAACGATCGTCCAGCAATCCATGAAGGAATGATTGCGATAAACA
>PLNY01000304.1 GCA_003141915.1 Anaerolineae bacterium
CAATCCCATCACGGATGCGACACCATGAATCATCCGGTTGAAGCACAGCAGGATACGTAAAAGCGTCTTCGACCACACCTCGTGAATCAATAAGGCGCACCGTATCGCCGCTGTCTTCAAGCAGGAGGCGGGTGGTCGAGCCGAAAAAGACCGCGCGCTCATTGGGATTTAATTTACGGCTGGGCAGGACGAACGGACTTGATCCGCTATCCGGCATGACGTCCAACTTCCAGTTTTCCAGATCAACAATACCGGGACCAAGATTTTCAACCTCGATGAATTCATCATAATTATTCACAACTCCGTCGCCGTTCCAATCAGAACCGGGACGAGGCAGAATTTCATTAAGAACTACAGCCGGTATCGGGGTCGGCGCAAAAGTTGGAGTGGGGTTATGCGTGGCGGTCGGTAATGGAGAGGGCGTAATGATTACAGTCGAAGCCCAATTCAATCCACCGGGTGTGCCATAAACATGGTTGCCGTTCCGATCCAGCGGAGTGGCGGCGGTTGAACCGGCAAACGTAACCCACGAACTGGGCCCATCGGCGGGGATAGTTCCGCCCGGAGGATAATAACGCTCCATGCTGGCGTAGTTTGGCGAAGCCGACCCTGCCGGCCAAGCTTCGCTGCCGGAATAGTTGGCAGTATCTACAAGTGTATCCGCCGGACTAATCAGTTGCAGAGCTTCATAACTATTCAAAAGACTCAATGAACTGCTTGTTTGGCTAATTGTCACGTTTTGGAATACGTTGCTGTTTTCAGCAAGCACGAAGTAACCGCCCGCTAAAATTGCGCCGCTTAGCGGGACTGTGAAGTTGCCGGAGGTGTAGTAAGAGTTAAGGCCATTTAAATCCCAGCCGGATAAGTTTATATCCGATGAGCCGGGATTGTAGAATTCGACCCATTCATCGTTGGAACTGGCCGCTGTCCCTGCCCAGCCGACTTCATTAATGACGAGGCTAAGAGGGGGATAAACGGGCGCGGATGTAGATGTCGGCGTATTGGCAGGATTCATGCAACTGCCAGTGAATGTAACATTATCCAGCCGAAGAGTTCCCGATGAACCAGAAGCAGAATATGCAAAGAGTTTAAATTTAGCATTTGGATCATCATTAAGAGAAGGAATAGAACCCAAGACAAAAGTTATAGAATGCCAATTCGAATCGTTCTGCAACGCGTTGGATGAACTCAACAAGTTGAAAGTTGCACCGCTTATAGCGTAATAAACGTCCAGTTTTGTTGGTCCCGTACTTGTCGAACGATATTCGAACGAAAGGGTTATTGAATTTCTTCCCTGGGTATTAACATCAAACTCAACATAATCATTTGCATTCCATGACGTTGTCCAGCCGGAGAAACTAACCGCTTGATCGCCGTTGGAGCCTGTATAACCAGATGCAAATGTCGGTCCTGTCAATCCACTCCCATTTGAAAACATACCGCTTCCCATAGATAGAGACGTTACACTTCCATCAAACTTCCATTGAGAGATCGTTGATCCGAGACAGGCGGTAGGAACAGCAGTAGGCGTACCCGTTGAGGTTGCTGTTGGCGTAGTTGTGGAAGTATACGTTGGCGATTGGGTGGGCGTGCTGGATGGCGTACTGGTTGAGGTGTTTGTTGCGGTCGGTGTACTGGTTGATGTTGCAGTGGAAGTATTGGTTGGAGTGTCAGTGGAAGTATTTGTCGTTGTTGGAGTGAATGTTGACGTGGCAGTTGGTGTGAAAGTAGATACGCCAGTACAGTAGGTTATTGAGCTAGCATAATTTAATGGAGTGCTAGGATTCACTAAACCAAAATCGGTGAAATTATTGTCAGTATCAGTACAACCACCATTATTTCTCTGATAACCACGATCAACATTTGTAGTCAGAGGTGCAAGAGGCGTTCCCTCTTTATATGCCGAACCACTGCTCAATCCAACCTGATCAATGATTGTATCATCTGGAAGAGTTACAGCAACTCCACCATCGTCTGTGATACCTGTACTGTAAGTAGCATCAGGCGATATAGCGTCATTATATCCAGCATTCGCCAATAGATAATGTTGCCCGGCAGCTAACAAAATATTTGAGGAGAAAGTATATCGAGTGCTTGTAGAACCGCTATTATTGGATCCTTTAACCTTCCAGCCATTAAGGTTAATTGTCCCACCACTCTTGTTGAAAAGTTCTACGAATTCATCAGATGCTCCAGCAGATCCGTGAAATCGAAACTCGCTAATGACCACACCCCCGGGCATCGTTTGCAATTGCGGTGCGGCGCGCACGGACGCAAGAGTCGTTAAGAAGATGCCTGCCAACAATCCTGCCAGCAGGATGAAAACCAAAAGCGTCCGAACAAGAATCTTCGAGCAGTGCATTTTAGTAGAGAAGCCCTAAAGGGCGCGAATAAAAATCCCTATCCGTAATAACGGCCTATTAAACGGAATCCGTTAGCGGTTTGGCTTGAAGCGCTAACGCGGTTCGACAACCAGTTTAACAGCCGTCCGCACTTTATCCTCAATCTCAACATCCACAAACTCAGGCACGCAGACCACATTGATATCATCATTTTTTAGATAGCCGGTTGCCAGCACCAAAGCTTTGACAGCTTGATTCACTGCGCTGGCTCCGATGGCCTGCACTTCTGCATGTTTGTGTTCGCGAATGACCCCCGCAATTGCCCCGGCTACAGCGGATGTACGCGAGGTGGCGGAAACTTTGATTATGTCCATGTGTGCCTCCCACGAATGAAAGAGGGCTTGCTATAAACAGATTGTACAGGATTTAAGGATTAGATTCAAGCAGTATTAAGTTGAATATGGATATCGTAATCGTAGTAGGACTTGTGGAAAGTGTGGATAACGCCGCCGCCCTCCATAGGTTGGATTGCCGATGATTTTCTAAACCACATCTGGCGCTTTCGCATCGTTCCCGATTTTTTACGGTTGTGGATAATCTGACAAATCTTTTCACGTTATTTTTTCTTTTGTAAATTGCTGTCCATATTTTGGGTGACATAAAAAATGCTGCCTAAATATGGGGGTATTGTTTTCAGTGCTTTTCACAGGTTTTTGCCCAAAAACGATTTACTCTCCACAGTGGATGACTGTTATCCACAGTTTACCCCCTCTTATCCACAGATGGGGCTTCTTCGGGGCAAGTTATCTCGCCTAAATATGGAAACTACACGCTAGAAGATGTTTCCAGACCATTGGCGGCGGCTATTTCATCGAACCGAATCTCGATTTCATCCAAAAAGTGGTCCAAATCGGCAATGCGTTGCTCAAAGCCGTTGCCGATTAAACCGAGGTTTTCAAAAACGGCTTGCCAAGGTTTTATTTGATCGTTTTCCAATACATTAGCCGCCAATGACCATGTGTGGATAAGCGGCCAAAGGGATGCTAATGGAGACTCGCCCACCAGCAAAACATCGATGGCTTTTTCGTAATAGTTCAATCTTGCAGAATGGATGCGCTGATCCGCTTTGGCGTTTTCGGCTGCGGCAAGGAAGGCAATCTTCCAATCCGGAATCCAATTTGAAATGATAGCTGAGTCTTTTATATTGCTTGCTCCGATCAAATTGAACAAGGTCGCTGTAAATTCCGGTCGTTCCGCGGCTTGAGCGCGGGCAGGAAATTCAAGCAGGAAGCGGCGTTCGGCAAGCGGACCACCGTTCAGTTCAGCGACGGCATTCGCGGCGTGATAAACGGCCCGCAAAAATTGTTTGACTTGAAGCGGTCCAGCATTATCTGTGCGGACGTCGCTCAAATCAATCCAGCCTTTGCGCGCCTCCGCCAGCAGTTTGCGGCAACGCGTCAAAACCAATGCGGGTGCGTGGAATTCAAATCCAGCTCTCAACCCAGCTTGGACAAACTCGAAAAATTTCTCGCGCTGATAAATCAACATCGGGTCATACATTTCATACCCAAGCATCGGATCGACGCGCAGCTCGCGGGGCGATTTGAATTCATCCTTCGAGCGGTGAAGGATATCGAGATGAAAATCCGGCGTGAGCTTGACGATTTCACGCATCATGCCGGGGCGTTGGTTATGAACAAAGACAAGATCAATATCCGCTGTGCCGCCGAAGATAGGATCGGAATCCGAAGCGAGCGAACCGGTCAGGTACGCGGCGACGATGTCGCGGTCATTGAAAGCTCGCTCCTGGCTGGTCTCTTTGGCAATGCGGATGAGTGACTCACGTGTGATGCGCATGTTTCCTCTTACAGTTCGTTGGATGATTTCTAAGGTAGAGGCAAGCCCGGTTGAAACGGACTCAGCCTCAAGGTCTCGCGGATGCGGTTCTCGATCAGCTTGAGATGTTCGGCGTTTTGAATGATGTTCAACGGATTGGAATCTATTTTAAGCACCGATATATTATCGGATGGCTTGCTGAAAAAATCCTCGTACGTGCGGTTGAGCTGATCAATATAATTTCGTTCCATGTTGCGTTCGTAGGTGCGGTCGCGCAATGCGATGCGCTGCATCAACACATCGGTGTCGGCGCGCAGATAAACGATGAGATCAGGTTTCGGAATTTTTTCTCCGAGCGCTTCGTGGACTTTGTAGTACATATCGAGTTCGTCACCCTTGAGATTGATGCGGGCAAAAAGCGAGTCCTTGGCAAAAGTGTAATCGGAAACCAGGGACTTGCCCGCCGCTAAAAGTCCGGGGACGGTGCGGCGCTGTTGATGATATCGGCTGAGCAAAAAAAAGATCTGCGTTTGGAACGCGTAGCGCTCGCGGTCGCTGTAGAAATCGGAAAGAAACGGGTTCTCTTCGAAGATTTCCAAAAGGATTTCAGATTCAAATACAGGTTGTAACAGGCGGGCGAGCGTGGTCTTACCCACACCGATTACCCCTTCGATGGCAACATACATCGTCAACTCCGAAATGGGATGCGCTAAGGATACCACGAAATGAAGGCATCCTTACGATATAATTTATTTCATGGCTCGCATTGCGATTGTTCCAGCCGTGGATGGCAGNNCTCAAACAACGCGGCGTGGATGTGACTCACAATCCCGATGATGCCACTGAATCCGTTTTGGTCATTGCCGGGACCCGCAATCTGCTTCCGTTATGGAGAGCGAAGCGACGCGGCTTGCGCGTTGTCCAGCGCCTCGATGGGATCAATTGGATTCATCGCAAGAAGAATACCGGCGTCAAACATTTTCTGCGCGCTGAATATGGCAATTTGATTCTCTCATTCATTCGCTCCAAAATCGCAACGCATATTTTGTATCAAAGCGAATTTTCGCATCGGTGGTGGGACGATTGGTATGGCAAACCGAAGGTCCCTTTTTCTGTTGTTCATAACGGTGTGGATTTAAATATTTATAATCCTAACGGCACAAATGATCTTCCAAAAGATAAATTTCGCTTGTTGATCGTTGAAGGCAATCTCGGCGGCGGATATGATATGGGATTAGATAACGCGATTCAATTATCGGAGACACTTGCAGAGCAATATCATTTGCCGGTGGAATTGATGGTGGTTGGAAAAATTTCCGATGAACATAAAGCATCCGTTCAAGCTCGATCACGTATTTCAATTCAATGGGCTGGCGCTGTGCCGCGCGAACAAATTCCGCAGATTGATCGTTCGGCTCAT
>PLNY01000008.1 GCA_003141915.1 Anaerolineae bacterium
GTCCGTTCACGCCGCAGCGGGAAATGATTACAAAGCTGTGGGGCGCGGATGGTCCGGCGAAAGCGCGGCAGCAAACGCTTTTTGAATAAGCGGTCTGAAAATGGACCTTGCAAACCGGTGGAACAGAAAGCAAACCGCAAAACATTGCCAGTTAAGGGCGCGGATTTGACGGATACCGACATGCTCGACAGGCGGGACTTACAGGAATATGCTGCGAACACTCACATGCGCACACTGAAAGTCATCTTCGGGTTAGTTTGTCTGGTAGCGGCTCTCCCGCTGGGTTTGTTTGCTTGGGAATGCTTTCTCGCGAGTAATTACGCGGGTGAACTATTGCTGAAGTTCGTTCCTGCTGCTTTTACCTTGGGTCTGATTTGCATTGGGTTTTTTTTGATTTCGAGGCGTTGTTCAGTGATTTCAACCCGAGCGAAAACGGGGATTGTTATCTTTTTTGGACTGCTCGTCGTGAGTCCCGCACTTTTGGATATTCACATTCGGCACGAACGTAAAATCCTGCAAACACGCGCACAGAATTTCCTTTTACGTCCAATCCCGAAGTTGCTAATACCCAATTCCGAAGGTGAGGTTGGTGGATATTATGTGGACACGAATGCTGGCATCGCAAATGGGGTGTTCGGGTATTCCCGCGTCCTGATTGAACGGTATGCAAACAAGGGCAGGATACGCTGGTCTGCTGCGATACAGGGAGAGTTTGCCTGCACAGGAGACAACTGCCTGAATCCAAACATTTCTGCTGAGGTCACTACCAATGAAGAAGTGCGCCATTATTCGGCGGAGAGCCATGCCATATTGGCGAAAGAATGGCGCATGGGATTCTGGCAGTGGATTGAGGATTCGATTGAGATGAAGGCCAAGATACCAGAGATTGAAGAAGAAGACCAATATAACGGTTGGATTGACCAACTTGGAGGCACTTGGACAAATGAGAATTTTGAAACAATGACTATCTCCAACAATGGAACTTTTTCAGCAAGGTGGGTAAGCCCCGTTGGAACCAACATATTCAAAGGAACAGAGCTTTTTATAGGCGGGGCCTCGACTCTGCGCGTGATTCGCGATACACAGAGTCACATTTTGCAAGATGGTGATGAAAAGAACATCAGGATTCTTCATGTAGATGCATACAATTTAATTTACGAGCTTGATGGCCAAACCAATTCCATGAAACGATGATGATTTTGGAGGACAGCTTCTGCTACGCGTCAATTCGCGCGCCCAGAGGAATCAATTTTGTCTGGCCGGAGAAAGCGCAATCAGCATTCCATTTCGCTAAAATCTCTGGAGGATTTGCCGGAAATAATTAGGTCTGTTTTTTGGTTTGAAAAATGCCGTTTTGATAGCATCAAAAAAGACGTAACCAGATGTGCGGACGATACACGGCGGCGAAAGATTTTAGCGAGCTGATCAAAATGGTCGGCATGGTCATGGCACGCGTGCCGTTTTTCGCGCCGCGCTACAACATCGCGCCGACGCAGCTTGCACCGGTGATTTACCACGACCGCCACCAGCCGGCGATGAAGCTGATGCGCTGGGGCTTAATTCCGTCCTGGGCCAAAGACGAAAGCGTTGGCAACGCGCATATCAATGCGCGGTCGGAAACGCTGCCCAGCCGGAATGCGTTTCGCGAGGCGTTCAAGCACCGGCGCTGCCTGATTCCCGCCGACAGTTTTTATGAGTGGCAGGAACGCGAGGGGAAACGGCAGCCATTCCGCGTGTTGCTGAAAAGCGGCGAGCCGTTTTTCTTTGCCGGCCTGTGGGATCGGTGGGTGAAGCCGCCGTCGCCGGAAAGTGCAGACACTGATTTAGATGAAGCCCCGCCCAGCGAAACGATTGATTCATTCACCATTATCACGCGGGCGGCGAATGCGGCCATTGCGCCGCTGCACGACCGGATGCCAGTCATCATCGTGCCGAGTCATTTCGGCTGGTGGCTGAAAGACGACGGCCCGCGCAGCGAGTCGCACAAAATGGCGCTGGAGCGAGCGCCCGACGAACCGTTGAAAATTTATCCCGTAAGCGATCTGGTGAACAGCCCCAAGCTGGACGACCCGCGCTGCATTGAGCCGGTGCGGATTGACCGCGATATGTTTGAACGGCAGTGGTGGGGTGATGGTTGATTTCTGTCTTCTTTTTCTTTGCCGGTGAAACACTTTGAAATACCCTTCCGCGCTAGGCATACGCAACAAATTATGCACCGGTTCGCTTACACGGAAAATGATGCCGATGACACCGCCGAGAAAGTGCGGACTCTCTGCGCCAGCCCGGACGAACTGCGCGCCCGCTGGGCCGATGCCGGCCAGCACGCCGACATCATCCAGCAACTTGACGAGCGCGGGATTGAATTAACGCAAGGCGCTGTGCCGTCTCTTCTGCCTAGTTTGAACTAAAACAGATGGCAAAAGCAAAACCAACTCTGAGAGACGTTTGTGACAGGTCGTTATTGGCTTTGGCCGCTAAGAAAGCCTTCAAATACGTCCAACGACGGGAGTGGTTTGATGACCACTCTGACTCTGCCGCCTTCATGGCGAGGTTAAATTTTCATGTCCGGGATTTGTCACAAGATCTGGCCTTTGGAATTTACGAACCAGAACCGAAAGTGGTTTTCCAAGCTCCGAAGCGAATTCAGATTGTTGAAGGGGTTGAAGAATACGTTTATCGCCCGCTCTGCATTTATCCCTTCCGCGATCAGGTCGTAGAGGTCGCGCTCGTCAGCCTTTTCGGAAATCGTTTTGAACTGGGCTGGGGTGACACGGAATCGGATGATTACCCGGAATTGGTTTCTTACGGAAACCGCCTTCACTTGGTCGGAGCGGCAGGCCACCGCGAATTCTCGATTGGGAATGCTAGGGTTTACCGGGACTGGTCTGACGATTACTCAAAGTTCGTTCGAGAAACTGAACGGCACTTCAACAAATCTCTAAAATCATTGGCTAAAGGTCAGCAAGTGGTTCTCATCTGCACGGACATCAAATCTTTCTACCCGTCAGTTGATAGGACGCGCTTGATTCGCATGTTGAGGAGCGAATCGAAACGGAGTTTGTGGCCGCTCATTGGCCGGGTGTTTGGGAAATATGAAGTTAATTCTCATTTTGCTGACTATGCACAACTCGACGGCTTGGCGCAAAAGGGCCTCCCTCAAGGACCGGCCCAATCTGGTTTTTTGGCGAATGTTTACTTGTCGCCGTTTGACGCTTGGATAACAACCCGGCTCGAAGCCCGACTACGGCGTATTGACCCGAAATGCAAAGTTGAGTTCTACGCTAGATATGTGGACGATATGCGGATTTTGGTGCGCTGCTCTTCAGAAAACACGACGGCGATCATCGCGAGGGCAAAGCGTCTCGTTCAACGCAAGTTGTCTCCGTTAGGCTTAAACCTGTCTTTAGAGAAGACAAACGAGATCATTCAAAGTTCGTCTGGCACACTGTTATCCACGGGCCATGTTGCAGAGCGGATGCAGGCAATAGCAAAGAAAGCGTATTTCCCATTGCCGCCAGAAGATTTGGACGAGTTGGCCAAGGAAGTGAGACTCCTTTTTCACGCTGAAGCTCGAAATCCTAAAACGGCGGCACTGCCAATTGAGACAAACCCCATACTGGACAATCCGGGTGTAAGGCCTGACTCGCGGCGAAGATTTGCGGCAAATAAGTGGGCGCAAATAATGCGTGATCTCGAAACTATGAAGCCGCGTTCTGTTGAGGGTGGACAGGTCTTCTCCGCAGAACTGGTTCGGGTGTGGTTAGAAGACCCCGGACAAGTTCAACTCCTTCACAAAGCCCTTGAGGTGGGTATCCCCGTGACAGATTTTGGTAAAATTGCTTCCAAGTTAAATGCACTGAAAAGCCAGCCCGCTGCGTTTGGATATTACGCGTATGTTCTGGCGTATCTGCTCGAGTTAGCGTCGTTCAGTAGATCGCGAANNAATCAATTTCCGACCACTACCGCTTACCCAATTAGCCAAGGAAGTATCTAAGCAGCGATGGCAGCACGCGATATTGGTGAACAAGGCGCAACAATACCTTTTGAAACAGGGACAGCCGCCACTTCAATCTGAAAACGAACATTTAGCGGAGTGCCGCGACAACTTCTGGAAGATTCGAGAGGGACTCCAGAAACAGACCGAGTTCGAGTATTCGCTCCATGAGCAGGAGATGGTCGCTGTTCTCACGGCTATTGCATTTCGGCCCAAAGCTCTCAAGGAGACTTTTAGCGCACTGTTACGTCCATGCGAGAGCCGAAGTCGCGAAAAGATAATTCGTGCACTCTTAAGCAGAAATCCTCAATTGGCTGTCGAGCTTGCACAGGCCAACGAGGTCAACTGCATTGAGTTGGAGGCTTTTGACAATTTGCTGAATCTGGCAAACGCACGCCTCAAGGAATCCCGTGTCTTTCGGCGCATTCGGAATGGAGACTTTAGATCGCCGTTGGCATGGGTCAAATTTGGAATGGAGTTGGCCAAGTTTGTGAAGGACTCCAAAAACCACAGATACATCAACCGTGGTTTAATGAATCCGTTCGCACTTGAATTCTCGCAGCAAGACACTTTGTCGGTTGTGCGCTTTGACTGCCCCATGCTGTCTTTTGTCGGTTATGCTCCATCGTCCAAAAAACCAGTCTTAAGGCAAAACACATCAGTCTGGGCGCTTCCGGCCGGCTTGCTGCTGCGTGCAGCGGCTACCGGACGCCCGATTGATTTATTGGGAATGGGCTCGTCGGCACGTTTTAGCCTTGCGGGCACATTCAAGGCATTGCTTCGCTATGGCGCTAAGATGCCCAAGGCTGCTGGTGACATCTTGGACAAGCTGTTTGCATGGCCCGGATCTCTGATCAAAGGCTACCGATCTCTTCGGCCATTTGTCCGCGACTTAGCATCGCTTGAAAGGCAACTCCGCGGATGTTCGGTTGACGGCAAGACAATCTGTGACGTGCCTTGGGTTTCCCCCCAAAGAATATCAGGCAGGTCAGGTGCGTTCAATCTGGTGATCTGCCAAGTGCCATCATACCCGAACCAAATTGACGACGCTTCTATCAGGCGATCTCTTGCCATCTCGCAAATTATACTCCGTCAAAAGGCTCAGGATGCGCGAACAGTCGATTTGATTGTTTTTCCAGAACTTAGCCTCCCATTGAAGTCAATCGGGACACTCGCCCGATTTGTCCGTCAAACTAAAACCCTTGTTCTGGCCGGGTTGGAGCTGAGAACTTCTGCCGATGGATCACGAAGTTTGAATGAACTGGTGTGGATTGTTCCGATGGAACGGGACGGCGAGAGCGTTGCAATTCTGACCCAGGAAAAAATTCACATCACCCAAGGCGAGCGAAGTTTGATTCCTCCCGTGGTGGAAGCCAGCCCCGCTGTAATTTGGAGAATTGGTTCAGAACAGCCGCGTTTGGCAGCGATTAACTGCTATGAGTTCACAGATTTGTTGATCCGAGATTTGCTCCGAGGCAGAGTGGAGGCGCTGGTTATCGCCTCCAACAACCAAGACGTGACAACATTCGATAACTTAGTTGAGTCAACGCACTTTGACCTTTTCTCACACGTTGTTCTGGTGAACGCCGAACGTTACGGAGGAAGTGCCGTGCGCGCTCCTTACAAGAAACCGCACGAAAGGCGGATTTTCGATATTCACGGAAATAATCTGTTTGCAGTGAATGTTTGCACGCTTGATTTGAGAGATTTCCGGCGTGGTCCGCATCCCGGCATCAAATCTCCTCCTGCGGGTTTCTTAGTAAAGCCGTAATGACTCCACCAACTTTCATTTCTCGCCCTCGATTTCACATAGTAACACCTCGTTGCCCGCGCGCACATGTGTTCAAGGGCGTGCAGAACCGCATGGTCAGCGGATGCCTGTTGCGCGATGTCATCAACAAGCTCGTCGGAATATGAGCGCATCGCAATCACCCTACATCTCCAAGACCACTTTTTTGATGGGCTTGCAATGCGCGAAGTTGATCTGGTTTCGTTACAA
>PLNY01000234.1 GCA_003141915.1 Anaerolineae bacterium
GAGCAATCCCGTTCGCCCAGGTAAATTGTGTTGCCATGCTCATCGGCCAGGATTTGAATTTCGATATGACGCGCGCCATCGAGCATTTTTTCCAAATAGACATTTCCGTCGCCGAAGGCGGATTCCGCTTCGCGTCGCGCAGACGCAAGCAGGGCCGGCATTTCCGCGAGCGATGCGACCTCCCTCATGCCTTTTCCGCCGCCGCCAGCCGCTGCTTTGACCAGCAACGGAAATCCAAGCTTGGGTGCCTCTGCCAGCAGTTCTTCATCGCTCAACGCGGATGTGGATTGCGTACCCGGCACAACCGGCACACCCGCCTTCGAGACAGTGTTGCGCGCGTTCATCTTATCGCCCATCGTGGCAATCGCCGATGGCTTCGGGCCGATGAACGTAATACCGGCATCCATGCAGGCCGCGGCAAACGATTCGCGTTCCGCCAAGAAGCCGTAACCGGGATGAATCGCATCGGCTCCGCATTTGCGGGCGATATCAATGATCTTATCGGCGCGCAGATACGATTCGCGTGACGGCGCCGGGCCCAATAAATAAGCCTCATCCGCATAACGAACATGCAGGGCACTACGGTCGGCTTCGGAATAAACAGCGACGCTAGGAATGCCTAATTCACTGCAAGCTCGTAAAATGCGCACGGCGATTTCGCCTCGGTTTGCAACCAGGATTTTATTGACCATTGTTGCTCCTCATCTTAAAGCGGATTGTTGCCGTGCTTCTTAGGTGGATTCGACTCGCGCTTGTTTTCCAGCATCTCCAGCGCATTGATCAAACGCGGACGGGTTTCCTTCGGCTCGATCACATCGTCGACGTACCCGCGCTCTGCCGCAATGAATGGATTGGCGAATTTCTCGCGATATTCCGCCACCAGTTCAGCTTTTCTCTTAACCGGATCCTTGGCCTTTTCCAGTTCTTTGCGGAAAATAATGTTAACCGCGCCATCGGGTCCCATGACGGCAATTTCAGTGGTTGGCCAGGCGAGATTCACGTCGCCGCGAATATGCTTCGACGACATGACTATATATGCGCCGCCATAAGCCTTGCGGGTAACAACCGTCAGCTTGGGAACGGTGGCTTCGCAATATGCAAACAACAATTTGGCTCCTGAGCGAATGATTCCGTTGTGTTCTTGATACGTTCCGGGCAGGAAGCCGGGGACATCTTCAAAAGTAATGATGGGAATATTAAAGGAATCGAGGAAGCGCACGAAGCGCGCGGCTTTTTCGCTGGCATCGATATCCAGCACGCCAGCCAGCACCGCGGGTTGATTCGCAACGATGCCCACCGAATGTCCGCCGAGACGCGCAAATCCAATCACGATATTCGCCGCGAAGCTTTCCTGGACTTCAAAGAGCTCACCATTATCAACGATCAGGCGGATGATTTCTTTAATATCGTAGGGCTTATCGGGCGATTCAGGGATGATACTATCAAGCGCATTTTCCATTCGCAGCGGGTTGTCTCCGGTTTGAACGAAGGGCGGATCTTCCATATTGTTTTGCGGAAGATAGCTGAGCATTTTTCGAATCAAATATAATGTATCCGCCTCGCTATCACCGGCAATGTGACACACGCCCGATTTTTCCGAATGAACGCTGGCGCCGCCCAGATCTTCAAACGAAACATCTTCATGTGTCACAGTCTTGACAACATCCGGACCGGTGACAAACATATATGATGAATTACGCACCATGAAAATAAAATCAGTGAGGGCCGGTGAATAGACCGCGCCTCCCGCACAAGGTCCCATGATGGCGCTGAGTTGCGGAATCACGCCTGAGGCAAGTGTGTTGCGCAGAAATATTTCCGCATAACCGCCGAGGGAAACCACGCCTTCCTGGATGCGCGCGCCGCCCGAGTCATTCAAGCCGATGACGGGAGCGCCCGCCTTCATTGCCATGTCCATGATCTTGCAAATCTTGGCGGCGTGAACTTCGCCGAGCGAACCGCCGAACACGGTGAAATCCTGCGAGAAGACATATGCCAGCCGGCCTTCAATCGTTCCCCAGCCGGTCACAACCGAGTCGCCAAGAAATTTCTGTTCATGTAAACTAAAGTCATGTGTGCGATGTTCAACGAAAGCATCCACTTCGCGGAACGAACCTTTATCGAGTAATAAATCGATGCGCTCGCGGGCAGTAAACCGTCCTTTTTTATGTTGAGCCTCAATGCGCGCCGAGCCTCCGCCAAGGCGCGATCTGGCTCTCATTTCTTCCAGTCGTTTGAATTTATGATTCTCGTTCATAAGTCTCTCTTTCAAAATGGATTTTGTTGCGAGGGTCGAGAAATACAATAATGGTGAAGACGAACAACACGATAGTTAGAGAAGGGCGAAAGGTCAATTGGCCCGCGTCTGGGCTTGGACGAAGAAGCGGTCTGCCAAACCCGGGCCGCGTACAAGCTGGAAACGAGGATGAACGCCGTTCGCGTCCAGCGTTTACCGCGCCACATGCTCCATAGTAAGAATAAACCCGCTAAAGCCCAAAACGCTCCGGTGATTCCGATGTAAATCGGCCCCGGTATTGGGTTCATGGTTAAGTATTTTGTCCCAAGCAACGCTGGTTGAGAATCGAATCGCTTGCCAGGCTATTGTGTAGAACGCCAAACACAATAATAGGGTTGCAGGAATAGATGATTTGCGCTCATTATGGGTTTGGAGCTGACAGTTTCAGCAAATCCTTATCGCCATAATCAGCAACGATGGTGAGTCGCCCGGCATATTGTCCGCCGTATGGAGGCGCTTTTAACATGTCCGGGTTGGCAAAGATATATCTCATCCCTTCCTTGTAAAGATAATCCGGCCCAAGCCTCATTTTCATCGCCAGATAATAGGGGTAACTATTAATCAGACCGTCCATATTAATCACAGTACGGTCGGGAAGAAAGTATCCAATATTGCCGCCTCCTGAAATTCCGATCAGGTCGCCGGGTTTGGTGTTGGTTTCCAGAAATGGAATCTGGCTGATGTAAGGCGTATTGGACGGAGCGGGTTGATGGGTCATTTGCGATATAACGTTTTGATAGTATTGCATGGTCCAAAATATGCACAATAGCCCGCCAAGCAACCGGGCGCCAAAATAGGCAGTGCGCGATTTTCTTAAAAAAAATTTGAACGCCATATCTAAAAAGATAGCGACGAGGATTGCAATCAATATCAGTTCGGCCAGCCAATACCAATCCTTTGGAGCAACATAGCCGGCGCTGTTATAAGAAAAGATTTGGATCCAGCTGCCGGCAAAAAGCGGAATGACGCCGATTCGCAGAATAGCGCGCGCCTTTTGCTTTTTGGTAAGAAATAACAACAAATAAGCTATTGCGCCCAACAATGCGAGAAAAATAAAGAAGCGAATCTGTCCATCTATTTGAAGAATGGAGGAGGGCAGAAAATTGGCAATGGATTTATTCCATGTATTGATTAGAGATAAAGCGGGTTCCCATGCATCAAAGTCGTTGTTGGGAGTCAAAGCAAAAAAGGATTGAAACGACAAGGCCGGAGGACCATAAATATTAATTGCGAATGTGCTCCACCATTGTTTGATTTGTCCGCTCACCGGCGTGAATGTGCCAAAAGCCAGTTTGTTCCAGACCATGTAGAGACTTAGCGAACCGCCCAGGATGCCATAATAGACGGAAGATTCCTTGATCCATTGCCGCCAATGCTGTTTGAAATATTCCGGCGGCGAATAAGCCTTCAAGTTTGCATCGGTTCTGCGTAATCCAAAAGCCATGGCTCGAATCAGGATCAGAGCAACCCATGTGAGCATGGCGTCGGTGAGCAGGGCAACGCGCGGGATGGATGGAAAAATATTTAATGCTGAGCCGACTGAAGTCAAGATTACGACCGCTGCTGAACTCATGATAACCGCCAGAAAAATATTTTTCAGCATTTCCAATGGTTTCCACGTCGCAGGTTGTTGATATAAGCTCATAAAGAAAAAGATGGGAATCTTGACAACCAAACCAATGAAAATCATGTCAAGCGCCGCATTGGATGATTCATAATATTTTGGCAATCCCAATCGCATCAGGAACGCGAGCAGGGCCGCTGCGATGACGGCTGAAATATCGAGCGGCATTAAATAGCGCATGGGTTCGTTGCGAAACACGATCCAAATCCCGATGATAAGCGCGCAAAAAACAAGGTCGAGGCGGCTGAACATGGTCAGGGCTGCAATCAGACTAAGCCACGCAACTTGTCGCCAGCTCACGGCTATTTTGTTTTTGTTTCTCTCCAGCTGGCAAAGCATATAAATCAGCAGGGCGATAAAGAATAATGCAATTCCGGATTCAAGTCCCAGATTATAAAAGGTATCCTGTATATAAAAGTTGAATACCCAGTAAACAGCAATCAGCATCCCGACCGGAGGAGATAGGATATCGCTGATTAAACGGTAAAGCAGAATCGCCGTTGCGATGCTGAATAGACTCATCACGATCAATAAAACGCGCAATGGCAGGATTAGATCGAAGCGCGCCAAAGTAAATATTGGAATACAAATCAGCATCCATAGCGGATGATAACCGTTGGTCGGGTTGATTCCATCGAATGTGCTGCCATGACCCAGCCCAATATTCTCCGCGACCTTAAAGTAATAATAGGCATCATCGCGGATAAACCAATTGTTGGGGAAATTATGCGCCTCGGAAAAAGCCGCATAAAGTTGTATCGCCAGTACTGCGATAATAAGAAGAATCTCAAACCAATGGGATCGTTTCATGGTTTATTCGATGTCGAGCATGATCTTCGCGTCGCTCATCCGTGCCTCCGAAAGAAGTTATGGCGATTATACCGCCAGGTGATAAAATCAATTCTGTGAGACGGAGGATAGCTGTGAAAATTTTGATTGCTTCGGATATGGAAGGCATCACCGGTGTGACGAATTGGGATCAGGTTACGCCCGGGCATCCCGAATACGCCCGTTTTCGCAAATTGATGACCGGCGATGTCAATGCCGCGGTGCGCGGCGCTTTCGAGTCCGGCGCAGATGAAGTCATCGTCGCCGATGGACATTGGAACGGCTCCAACATCTTGATCGAGGAACTGGACCCGCGCGCCCGATTGAACAGCGGTTCGCCTTCACCGCTTTCGATGATGCAGGGAATTGATGAAAACGTGGACGGTGCATTCTTCATCGGTTACCATGCGCGGCAGGGATCGCAAGAGGCTGTGCTGGATCATACCTGGTCCAACACATGTGTGGCAAATGTTTGGTTGAATGATCTGATCGCTGGCGAATACACGCTCAATGCCGCACTGGCGGGACATTTCAATGTGCCAATTCTGATGATCAGCGGCGATCAAACGGTTTGCGCGCAGGCAACGGGACAAATCGGTGCGATGGAGACTGCTATCGTAAAACAAGCAAGTGGACATTTCTCCGCCGATTGCCTGCCTCCCGAAGTTTCTCAATCGTTGATCGAAGCGGCGGCTCAACGCGCGGCAAAAAGCTTGATAAAGAAAACCGCGTCTAAACCATTTGTGTTAAAAACACCGATCAAGGTAACTGTTCAATTGAATTCGTCCGATATGGCAGATAGAGCCATGTTGATGCCTGGCGTCACGCGTGAGGGATTGAAACTTTCTTTCGCGGCGGAAGATATGCCGAAAGCCTATTCTGCTTTTCGCGCCTTGGTATTGATGTCGTATCCAAGGTGACTCGGAAAAATTTGTAGTAAAATGTGACGCTTGATAGGAGCATCATACAGAAATTGTCCGCCCGCACTGTTGCCGCGACTTTTCCGTGCAGTGATTGCACAACCGCCGCCTGTTGAGGATCAAACCCTCGGCGAGGCGGCGGGTGTAGTTAACGGTACGAAGGTTGATGCGGCGAAAGAGGCGGCTGATTTTTATCGTCTCTGATCTTGAAGCGGCCAGAAAGTTCGGCCAAAAATAAATCACAAGGAGAAGAATGACCGGCAAATATTTTTCCTATCTTTCCCCAAAGCTCGAAAACCGTCCGCACGAGGAAAAAGGCGATTGCGGTGTGTTTGCCCGCAAACCGATTCGTGAAGGTGAATTGCTATCGTTGTGGGGCGGAAAGATTCTTTCCGCGGATGAGATCGACCATACGATGGAAAACTTCACTCAGCTGATTTTGCAGATTGAAGACGGTTTTTATTTGATGACTCCTTCGATGGAGCCATCCGACTGCTTCAATCATTCCTGCGATCCGAACGCAGGATTATCGGGGCAGATCGGATTGGTCGCGATGCGCGACATTGAAGCGGGCGAGGAAATCTGTCTCGACTACGCCATGTGCGACGGCTCAAACTACGATGAGTTCGATTGCCAATGCGGTTCGTCGAATTGCCGCGGCCGCGTCACCGGCGATGATTGGAAACGCCCTGAACTGTGGGAGCGCTACGAAGGATATTTTTCGCCATATCTTCAACGCCGCATTATGGCTTTGAAGAAGGAGGTTCATCAAAGACCAGAAGTGGCCGTCCCTTAGATTTTTTGCGCACGTCTTTTGGATTGCGCTTGAGTTGCGGTTGATCCCCGATCTATTGACGCGCTGGGTGTGTGTCGGCTTCAGCGACATGTTTTATTTATGAAAACTTTACTCGGCGAACGCCTGCATTTTGATTGGAAAATTGTGACCGTGATCGTTGTCAGCACGTTATTGCTGATCGTGGATTCGTATTATCAACTCACGCCGAACAAAGACTATGATGGCATCATCCTTTATCTGATTGTTCCGTTGATTTTTATTGTTTTGATTTTCCGTGAAGATCCTCGTCAATATGGCTTTACCTTTGGAGATTGGAAGATCGGCATGATCCTGACTACAATTGGGATTGCGATCATGTCAATTATTTTGTGGTTCGTCGCGCGTAACCCGGCCATGCAATCTTATTACAAGCCGCAGGTCAATGGTTTGCCGTGGAATACCTTCCTTGATTTAATTGGCTGGGAATTTTTCTTTCGCGGCTTTATTTTGTTTGCATTCGTCCGCAAGTTTGGAGCGGAGGCGTTGTGGCTGCAGGCTGTGCCGTTTGCACTGGTGCATATCGGCAAGCCGGAAATCGAGACGCTCTCCACGATCTTTGGCGGCTTTGCCTTTGGCTGGGTTGCCTACCGGACGCGCTCATTTGTTTATCCGTTTTTGATCCATTGGTTCATTGCATCGTTTACAATTGTGGTCGCGGCAGGTTTATTGCATGGTTGACTTTACGCTTCGTCCCGCAACGGAAGCTGATTCTTCTTCCATCAAGGATTTGATTCATCGCGTAGGAATCAACCCGATGGACTTGGATTGGCGTCGGTTTGTGCTTGCCGTTGACGGGTCCGGGAAGATGCTGGGCTGTGGACAGTTGAAGCCGCACGGTAAGGATGTGATCGAGCTGGCGTCCATCGCGGTCGAGCCGTCGCATCAGCATCAAGGAATCGCGCGCGTCATCATTGAGTACTTGGTCGCGCAAGGGCCGCGTCCGCTTTATTTAACTTGTCGTTCACGGCTCGGATCGTTTTACGAAAAGTGGGGCTTTCACGCTATCGAGTCTGCGGAAATGCCCGCTTATTTTCGCCGATTATCGCGATTGGTCAATGCGATGGCCGCGTTTATGAACGATAAGATGCTTGTGATGAAGTTGATGTAGGAGTGGGTTATGAAAAACATTCTTTATGTTTTGATCGGGATGATGACGGGCTTTGTGCTTGCGGCGATTCTTCTGGTTGTGACTCGTCTCCCCGGCGGCCAGCCGGTGACTCTTGAACCGGCTCCGACTCAGGCTCCAGTTGTGATTCAAATCATCGGAGCGGTGGTCAAGCCCGGAGTTTATACTTTGCAGGACGGAAGCCGCGTACAGGACGCGGTGGACGCGGCGGGTGGACTGCTTGCTGAAGCGGATTCAAATTCCGTCAACCTTGCGGCGCGTTTGGAAGATGGACAGCAAATCAATATTCCTTCACTCGGCGGCTCTGCGTTAGCGCCAATGGCAACCTCCGCTCCTTTTGCAGTAATTTCGACTACGACAGTTTCAACTGCAGAAGCTTCAACTTTGACGCCGACTGCTGCTTCATCCGTCAGTCTGATTAATATCAATACAGCGACCCTTCAACAACTGGATACTCTTCCGAGCATCGGTCCGGTGACCGCGCAAAGCATCGTGACCTATCGTCAACAGCATGGACCGTTTCAGCACATCGAGGACATCATGAATGTGTCGGGAATCGGCCCGGTAACGTTTGATAAGATCCAAAAATTGATTACGGTTGGCCCATAGCGTTATCTATAGTTGAGTTGATCTAAATTGTTATTACTTTATCTGCCTTCATCTGCGCTTCGATGATATCGGGCATACCGCCCACAACCCCAACCTGTACGCTCTTTGCCAGGTCCATTGCTTCGAGACAGGTGGAGCAGATGATGAGACGCACTCCTTTGCGCTCCAGTTCCTTGAGCGGATCCAGTACCGGCGAGCTTGCAACGGTTAGCTTCACGCCGTCAGTATAAAAGCAAATCGCTTTAGGTAATTCATTGCCCTGCAAGAGCAAATTGAAATATTTTTCGATCAGCTTCAACGGCAGGTCTGCCAATTGGGAATGACCCATCCCGTAGCGGGTTACGAGAATCACAGCATCTTTCATTCTTCCTCCTCGGGTTCTGATGTTGTTGAATTAAAATCATCGAGCAGTTTGTGTGCATCTTCGGCTTGGGTTTTGGGAACAAAAACTTGCACGCGGGCAAGCCCATCAATCATCACGGGATAAATATGATGACCGACCGCTTCCTGGAACAGTTCCACTTTGATTCCTTCCGCCTCGAGATAACTCTTGAGCAATTCGGCTTGCATTCGTCCGTTGACTTCGGTTAGCAATTCATATTTGAGTTCGTCCATTTTTGACTCCGGCTTTATTATAACGATTTTCTGCGGTATATCCTGGAAAACAGCACGCGGATCAAGACGGATGATGCAGATGTGCGCAAATTCTTGAAAGTATTATCCGCGAAGATCGGTTGAATCAGCGTTATCCGCGTGCCATTCTATTCACTACGCTATCAATAAAAGGTTTCTTCAAACCATTCGTCAGACTGCTTTTTTCGTTGTACAATTGGGCGCGATGCCTGAAAACCTAAATGTATTATTTTTAGCCGCCGAAGCGGAACCATTCATCAAGGTGGGCGGGTTGGGGGATGTGGCCGGGGCGTTGCCGCG
This sequence comes from Anaerolineae bacterium, assembly GCA_003141915.1. Taxonomy (GTDB): domain Bacteria; phylum Chloroflexota; class Anaerolineae; order Anaerolineales; family Villigracilaceae; genus Fen-1038. Next base: position 9,172 of record PLNY01000234.1, read on the forward strand.
CTCATTGCACGATTTGCCGCCCGAAGTCACGAGTGGAACCGCTTTGGATATCCGTCTCGTTTTGCCATTGCACCCGGCCGTCAAAGCCGAGAGTCTTCGCCCGTTGATGATCTTTCCGTTATCGTATAGAGGCGGCGATTTGCACGTGCAGATTCTTGAGACCAGCTTGGGCGGCATGACCGTTTATTTTATAAGCGGCGAGCCGATTACATCCAGCGGCTCGGTCTATTCCATCGACTCTGAATTGGACGCAGAGAAATATACTTTTTTCTCGCTGGCCGCGTTGGAGTTGACGCGCCAATTAGATTGGAAACCGAACATCGTTCACGCCAATGACTGGCACACCGCGCTGGCGTGTTATGCGCTTTTGATCAAACGCTGGGAGGGAGAATTTCCCGGCGTGGCTTCGGTGTTGACGATTCATAACCTGCCTTTTATGGGACCCGACCTTTCCGCGCTGATCGAAGGATATGGACTTTCCATCGCGCAGACCGGCCTGCCGGAATGGGCGCGGGCGCGTCCGCTTCCGCTTGGACTTTGGGCGGCGGACTCGCTCGTCGCTGTTTCCCCAACCTATGCGCGCGAATTGCTGACTCCTGAATTTGGCTGCGGACTTGAGGATTACATTCACGCGCGCAAAGAATCATTGAACGGGATTTTGAACGGCATCGATGTTGAATCATTTAATCCGGCAGTTGATCCCGCTCTGGCTGTGAATTATGGAAGCGTCACGCTGGATAAGCGTCCATTGAATAAAACGGCTTTGCAGGTTCGCCTTGGGCTGCCGCAGGATGCGAATGTTCCCTTGCTGGGTGTCGTTTCGCGCATGGATCAGCAAAAAGGAATTGATCTCATTCCCAAGGCATTGACGAAACTTAAAGATTTACAGTGGCAGTTCGTTATTCTTGGCACGGGCGATCCGAAACTCGAAGAGTTGTTTCGCATTTTGCAAACTGAATTCCCTGACCGCGTACGCGCTGAATTCAAATATGATGCGGGTTTGGCGCGTCAAATCTATGCGGGCGCAGATATCTTTTTGATGCCGTCGCGATATGAACCTTGCGGTCTCTCGCAGATGATGGCGATGCGTTATGGCTGTGTGCCGATTGTCAGCGCGGTGGGCGGTTTGAAGGATACGATTTATGATGGCGAAACCGGTTTTGTGATTCAAAAGCCAACTGCCGCGCGTTTGGCGACTGCCATCAAAAAAGCCTTGGCCATCTATTCTGATCACGCCCGCTGGGAATCGATTCAGAAAGCGGGCATGGCGCAGGATTTTTCGTGGGAGAATTCTGCCCGCCAATATTTTCAACTCTATCAACGTGTGGTCGCGCAATTGGTAACGCACTAAACACAAAGGACACAAAGAGCACGAAGGGAAATAATTTGCTTGATCGAAGCTTTTTTTCTTGGTGTACTTTGTGTCCTTCGTGTTTAATCTTATTCATCAGCATTAAAGAGAGTAGATATGAACTTTCCTCGCTCCGGCGGAATCCTTTTGCATCCAACCAGTTTGCCCGGCCCCTATGGCATCGGCGATCTCGGCCCGCAAGCATATCGCTTCGTGGATTTTCTCGTCGACTCCGGCTGCAAGCTCTGGCAGGTGTTGCCGCTCGGTCCCACCGGTTATGGCGATTCGCCGTATCAATGTTTCTCCGCCTTCGCGGGGAATCCATATCTCATCAGCCCTGAACTTCTTCTGCGCGAGGGATTGCTGATCGAATCCGATTTGGATGATATGCCTGACTTTGCCGCGTCACGCGTGGACTTCGGTTTGCTCATTCCATGGAAGTTGAGTCTTTTGCAAAAGGCTTTTGCCCGTTATCAATCCAACCCTGAATCTTTGCACACTCAATTCGATTCATTTCTCGCTGACAATTCCTCGTGGCTGAATGATTACGCTCTTTTCATGGCGTTGAAAGATTCGTATGGCGGCGGCGCGTGGAGTGGCTGGCCGGACGAAGTCAAGAAGCGCGAAGCGAAAACTTTATCAGACGCGCGGCAATCTCTTGCATCATCCATTTTACGTTATTCCTTTTATCAATTTCTTTTCTTCAAACAATGGAACGCGCTTCGAAAATATGCCAACGATAAAGGCATCAAAATCATCGGCGATATTCCGATCTTCGTGGCGGGCGATAGCGCGGATGTGTGGGCCAACCCTGAACTATTCTTTCTCGATGAACATGGCAATCCAACCGTGGTCGCGGGTGTGCCGCCGGATGTATTTTCGCCAACAGGACAGTTGTGGGGCAATCCGTTGTATCGTTGGGACGAACATAAGCGCAGCGGTTGCGCGTGGTGGATCGAGCGAGTGAAAGCCACGTTGAAGACGGTGGACATGATCCGTCTCGATCATTTCCGCGGCTTTGCCGGTTATTACGAAGTTCCTGCGAAAGATGAAACCGCCGAGCATGGACAATGGAAGCCCGGCCCCGGCGCGGACTTGTTCTACGCGATTGAATCTGCATTAAATAATGGGACGCGGATCGCGAAGCACGCGGATGTCGCGGATTCAGAAAAAGAAAGTCCGCGTTCTCCGCGCTCGTCAGCGTCCCAAAATGTTTTGCCCATCATTGCTGAAGACCTTGGCGTGATCACTCCGGATGTGGTCGCGCTTCGTGAAGAGTTTCAGTTGCCGGGGATGAAAATATTGCAGTTTGGATTCTCTGGTCCCGATAATCCATTTCTTCCACATAATTATGTTCGCAATTGCGTGGCTTATACCGGGACGCACGATAACGATACGTCGTTGAGTTGGCTTGCGACGACATCAAAAGAAGAACGCGAGTTCGCACTTCGTTATCTTCATTCGGATGGTCATGACTTCGTTTGGGATTTGATCCGCGCCATTTGGTCATCGGTGGCGATGTTTGCCGTCGCGCCGATGCAGGATGTGT
>PLNY01000389.1 GCA_003141915.1 Anaerolineae bacterium
GGGATGCCAAACCAGCCTACGCTCTTGACAAGGTACGGATACAGCGGGAAGAATGCCAGATTGCTGAACATGGTTCTGAGATTCGCAGAAGGCTGATATCCGTTCTTGAGAATTGAGAAATACCAGCGCGAATCCCAGCGGGCAAAAATGTCCAACAGAAAAATGTGGGTGAGAAAATATCCGCGCTTGATATTATCCAAATGATCCTGATGGGGCAAATAGTTCCAGGACGCATAATACGCGATCAGCACCCAGATGGAACGGCTCACAAGAAACGGAAACAGGATCACGCTCCAAAACCAGTTGCGAGGCGCTTGAGGAATTTCAAAGAATTGTTTGAGTCGATCCATTAGACCTTGTTCTGAACAATCCACAGATTAAACAGATTTCACCGCTTTTTATTTCAATCTGTGCAATCCGTGAAATCTGTGGATGAATTTCTCGAAAGGGTTCTTGCAGATCATGCATATTGAAATTAAAAATTATAGTACTCAAAAAAAGACTCCAACGAGTGGAGTCTTTTGTCGGGGCGAGAGGATTTGAACCTCCGACCTCTTGCACCCCATGCAAGCGCGCTAGCCGGACTGCGCCACGCCCCGATCAACAAAACAGATTATAGCCGCGTCACGGCTTTTTGACAACAGCCCAAAGTATTTCACCACGGAGATCACTGAGTTCACGGAGAAAGAATAAATAAGAATCTCTGTGCGCTCCGTGGTGAAAAATTCTCATTCACTTTGCCAGCAACCCTCTGCGATTATGATAGAATAAGATACCCTTTGGAGTTAATATGATAGAAGTGACGATTGATAGTGTTCGCGTCAACCTGATGTCTCCGCAGAGACTGGTCATTCTGCGCGAAGTCAACTCCGACCGTTATCTACCGATTTGGGTCGGGCAATATGAAGCGGAAGCGATCACGGTCGGATTGCAGGAAGTCGAAGTGAGCCGTCCGCTGACTCACGACTTGATGAAAAACGTCTTTGCGACGTTCGATGCCAGGATCAAACGCATCGAGATCATTTCCCTCAAGGAAGATATCTTTTATGGAAACATTGTGGCCGATGTCAACGGGAAAGAAATCAACGTTGACTCGCGTCCCTCCGATGCGATTGCGCTCGCCGTGCGTGCTCATGCTCCGATCTTGGTGGATGAATCCGTGATGAAGAACGCCGGGATCACGCCTGAAGTTGATATGAAGGCGGCGGCTGGCGCGGCCGCTTCAGGTCCAAACAAGACGCGGCCTATCGCGCCGGTCGGCGATGTCAGCAGTGAGCGATTGTCCGTGTTCGAAGATTTTGTCGATAAGCTTGACTTCGATAAACTGGACGATAAGGATAAACCCGAAGATCAAGATAAAGGCGAAGACGATAAACCGGATAAACCGAGCAAGCCTAAAAAGCAATGACCGAATATTTTCCTTCTGAAGAAACCGCCGCCCCCGCCGCGCCCACGATCCCGCACAGCCGGGAAGCCGAAGAAGCCGTTGTAGGGGCGGTGCTCATTAACCCCGAAGCGTATTATGACGTCGCCCAATTTTTGCAGGCCGACGATTTTTACATTCATCGGCACAAATGGATTTGGGAAGCCTTCACCAGCCTGCACGAGCAGCGCATCCCGATTGACCTTTTAACATTAACTGAAGAGTTGGATCGCAAAGGTCAACTCGCAGAAATTGGCGGACCGGCGTATCTGACCGCACTGGTCAATCAAGTTCCGTCATCGCTCAACGCCGAATCCTACGGGCACATCGTCGAGGGTCATGCCGTACGTCGCAAAATGATCAACGCTGCGAACTCGATTGCGTCGCTGGCGTACAACGAAAGCTCGACCATTGACAACGTGATGGATGAGGCGGAGAAGGCGGTCTTCAACGTAAGCGAACGCCGCCTCAAACATGACGTCGAGCCGATCTCCGTTGTATTGAGCGAATACTACGACCGCATTGATGATCTTGCCAAACGCGACGAAGAAATCTTTGGTGTGCCGACCGGTTTCATCGATCTTGATAAAATGCTTGGTGGTTTACAACAATCTGACTTGTTGATCATTGCGGGTCGTCCGGGTCAGGGCAAAACCGGTTTCCTGCTTTCGGTCGCGAAGAATGCGGCGCTGACTCATAAAAAGCATGTTGCCATCTTTTCGCTTGAAATGTCGAACGAACAAGTGGTGCAACGTTTGATCGCGCAGGAAACGGGAATTGATTCGCAGCGTCTGCGGACTGGCAAATTGCAGGAGAACGAATGGCCGTTGTTCACTCATGCCGTCGAAGTCATGTCGGATACGCATATCTTCCTCGACGACACACCTGCCATCACGCCGCTCCAACTCCGGACGAAATGCCGGCGCTTACACCTTGAGCATCATCTCGATTTGATCATCGTGGATTATTTGCAATTGATGGGCGGCGACACGCGCAATGATAATCGCGTGCAGGAAGTTTCCTATATCTCGCGCAACCTCAAAGTGTTGGCGCGTGAATTAAATGTGCCGGTACTGGCCGCGGCGCAATTGAGCCGTGCTGTGGAGCAGCGCTCCGATAAGCGGCCGGTGCTTTCGGACTTGCGCGAATCTGGATCGCTCGAACAAGATTCGGATATTGTGATGTTCATTTATCGTCCAGATCAATATGAGAAGGATACAGTCAAACAAAATGTGGCCGAGATCATCATTGCCAAGCATCGCAACGGCCCTGTAGGAAGTGTAGAATTGATCTTTCGCAACGCACTGGCAAAATTCGAGAACGCCGCCACGAGGATGTTTAATCCCAACGAGTAATTTTGGTAGGGGCACAGCGCCGCTGTGCCCCTACGCGATAATATGGAAAAATTCAAAGGCTTCACTGACTCCGAAACATTTACTGAATTACCCGACTCGTTCTTCCATCAATTGTTGAACGAGATAACGGATGCGGACGAATTGAAAGTGACCGCGTATTTTCTTTGGCACATCGAGCATATGGATGGTCCGTTCCGTGCGTTGTGCGAAACCGATTTCGACGCGAAAGATTTGGGTCTCGCGGCGGACGAGATTGCTACAGGATTGGAAAAAGCTGTAGAGCGCGGAAGCCTGCTCAGGTCACAGCATGACGCGGAAAGTCCGCCGCACTTAGCGGACACTTTCTATTTTTTGAATTCGCCGCGCGGACGCGCTGCGGCGGAAGCGTTTGCAAAAGGCAATTGGCGCTCATCCGCACAGATCAAGTCCGCGCCGATGGAGCGACCGAATGTGTTTAAGTTGTATGAAGAAAACATCGGTCCGCTCACGCCGCTGATTGCCGACGCGTTGAAGGATGCGGAAGAAATTTATTCAAGTGAATGGATCGCCGATACAATTGAGTTGGCAGTGAAGAATAACAAACGCAATTGGAAATATTGTGAGGCGATCTTGAAACGCTGGAAGGAAGAGGGCCGTGCCGAAAAGCAAAATAGACGAGACGATAAAAAAGTTAACCCGAGTCTCGACCGAAAAATCGAACAGCTCCGCAGACGTTCCAGCTAACGATTTGCCGGGTGATCCAAACTGCCCGCATTGTCACGGCGTGGGATATTTGCGCGCGGATGTTCCGGTTGGTCATCCCGATTTTGGGAAACTGGAAGTCTGTGTATGCCGACGCGCGAATGTCACCAACTCGGTGCGCGAGCACTTGTTCGCGCTGAGCCATCTTGACGAACTCAAAGATTTAACATTCGAAACATTCAAGCCGCGTGGCCGCAAAGGATTGGCTGAGATGCAAGCCAACTCCTTGGAGATGGCTTACAATCAAGCTCGGCATTATGCCCAAAACCTCAATGGCTGGCTGTTGCTGCAAGGTGGTTATGGCTGCGGAAAAACGCATCTGGCTGCAGCGGTCGCGAACTTTGCAGTTGGCATGGGTGTACCGACTCTTTTCTTAACAGTTCCCGATCTGCTCGACACATTGCGTTTTGCATATAACGACGAAGATACAACCTTTGAACAACGCTTCGATGAAATCCGGAATGCAAAGTTATTGGTGCTGGATGATTTCGGAACTCAGAATGCAACTGGTTGGGCGCAGGAAAAATTATTTCAGATCGTAAATTATCGCTATATCAACAAACTATCCACGGTAGTAACGACCAATCTCGCGCTCGATGAAATTGAAGCTCGTATCCGTTCGCGTCTTGCAGACCCGGAATTGGTCACGCAAGCAAAAATCAGCGTACCCGATTACCGTCGTCCAATGGACAATGCCGGCCATCCTGAGCTTTCTTCACTTGATTTGATGGCCCATAAAACCTTTAGCACATTTGACGACCGCGAACGCGAAGGATTGGATGCAGATAAATTAAAGTCTTTACAAAAGGCGCTCAAAGCGGCACATGCTTTTTCAGAGAAACCCAAAGGTTGGCTTGTCTTTGAAGGAACCTATGGATGCGGTAAAACTCATCTCGCCGCGGCAATCGCCAATTATCGCGCCGACCTCGGCGATCCGCCCCTTTTTGTGATGGTGCCGGATTTACTCGATCACTTGCGCGCTACCTTCAGTCCTAATGCGGGCACGAGCTATGACCGCCGCTTCGACGAAGTCCGAACTACACCGTTACTTATCTTGGATGATCTGGGATCGCAATCTGCCACACCTTGGGCCAAGGAAAAACTCCACCAGTTGATAAATTATCGCTACAACGCAGAGTTGTCCACTATTTTCACGCTTGCCAAAGAAAATGTAGATCAAAATCAAATCGACGAACAAATTATCACCCGAATGTTGGATGAACGGATTTGCAACTATATTATTATTACGGCTCCCGCGTATCAGGGTAAATCGGGTGGACGCAAAACGAAATCCAAATAGAAGCGCTCAAAGTCACAGACAATTTTTGTGTTCTCAAATCTGCCTCTGCATGATAGACTTTTTCAAG
>PLNY01000132.1 GCA_003141915.1 Anaerolineae bacterium
TCGAGCATGGTGGCATAGCCGCGCATCAAAGTCAGCGGCGAGCGCAGATCGTGGCTGACCGTTGAGACGAACTCCGATTTCATCGTATCTATCTCTTTGAAATAAGTCACGTCACGCAGGATGCAGACGCGTCCCATCGGACGACCTTCGGCAATCACAGAGGAAGCCGTGGCAAGATAAGTACGTTTATCCGGCAGGATAACTTCCACCGATTGTTTTTCGCTGGAAGCCAGCAGGAGATCGATCAACGGCTGTTGCGCGATCACTTTTTCAATGGATTGTCCAATGTCTTTGTTTACATGGATATCAAAGGATTGGCCTGCGGCGCGGTTGGCAAGCAGTAAACGATTGCGCTGGTCGGTGACGAGTACCGGATCAGGCGTGGAGTTGATGATCGCTTCGAGCTGGCGCCGTGCCACTTCCACGTTCAGGAAAAGCTGCGCATTCGCGACTGCCAGCGCGGCCTGACCCGCCAATGTCGTCACGAAGCGAATATCGGCGTCGGAGAAATTGTGTGTCTGTTCAAACGAAGCCCACATCACGCCGTAGTAACGATTTTCATGACGCAGCGCGATCGCTAACAATGCCGCCGGGTTGATCCGTTTCGGATCGAGAGTCAGCTCACGCGTCCGCGAAAGATTTGAGAAGACGATGCGCTCCTGCCTTTGCGCCAACGCCAGGATTTGTTCATCCAGATATGCATATGAATCTTTTGCGGATCCCACTGCAAAGCGCGAAGGAAGTTCGGCCGGAGTTTCGGGAAGGATCGAAGGCAGCAGCACCACTTGCGCGGAATTCGCACCGGTTGCGATCACCGCATCCAGCGCCGGCTTGACCACGTCGCGCATCTCCAGACTCGATGCCACGCCCTGACTCACCACCAGCAAGCGATTCAGTTCGTCGAGACGCGTGGCCAGCCTGATGCGCATCTGTTCGAAAGCGCGCCGCAATTGACCGATCTCATCCACGCCTTCGACCTGCAAGGGATGATCCAAACTGCCCTGGGCGATTCGATTCGCTTCGAATGCCAGGTTCTGCAATGAACCGGTGATGACCCGCAATCCAACGCGTAAGAAGACGAGCGCCAAAACCGCAAGCACGAGAATCATCACAAACATGGGCAGGGCAATGTTGAGCGCCAATTGCTGAATATCACTGGCCGGGATCGTCAACACAATCGCCCACGGTCCGCCCTCGACCGGTTGATAATCAACCAACTGCCGCGTGCCATCGGGTGCAGTGCCGTTAGAAAACGAAGGCTGGTCGCCGAGCGAGTCGTTGTAGGTCGCAAGTGCGTTGTTACCGGTTTGATAGATCACATTGCCGCTCTCGTCGATCACGAGGCCATCGCCGTTCAATTCCGAGTTCGATAAACCATCGAGACTGTTGATCAACGGCTGCGCCAATGGATTGGTGGATAATGTTGTGCGTCCAATCAGGATGCGCTGCACCTGGAGCGAACCATCTGCAATCGCAACCAAAAACGAAACGCGCGCCGACCCATTCGATGTGACAGGCGGGATCGTATAGATTTGAGTCAACACGCCTTTATCTGCCAACGGAATACCAGTGGATTCTTGTGCGTTCAATGAAAAGTTCTGCCGCGCAGAAACAGGATACGCACCCAGTAATTTTTTTCCGCTTGCATCGAGGACGAAGAATTGATCGAAGTATGGAACCGCCTGCATTCTCTGCGCGAGCAGCGCGCTCAAATCAGGATCATTCGATGAAAGCAGGCGCGGATCAGACGATAACTGCACTGCGAGATTCTGCCCGGTCTCGAGAAAGAACGGAACATTCTGAGCCGCAGCTTGTGCGGTGCTTGCCAGGCGATCTTTTAGTAATCCGTTTGCGGCCTGCCCCGCCACCAGCCAATCGCCGATGAGCAACGTCAATAACAATGCGATGATGAAAGTACCCGTGGCGTACACAAAACGCGTCTCGAGACTACGCTCGGCGGGCGACGGTTGCAGAGGTTTCTTATCGCCCCACGCGGAAGGGAAAGCGGCCGCCGCCAATTGAGCAACGACTCCGGCGATCAGCATTTCACCGCCAAAAGCCAGCGCGGCGACGCCCGCATTGCTCAATGCAAAATCAAGCCGCGCCGCCACCGGCACATTCGTTGGAATGCTGAAGAATGCGCCGATGACGAACAGCACAAGATGGAAGGGGATCATCAATAATGCGCTGACTAGCGGCTGGCGCATCCATTGATATAGTGGCGTGCGATAACGCTGGCGCACGCTCACTGAAAATAAAACAGCCAATAAAGTTAATTCAAGCGCGCTGAATAAACTGTACGTATCCCACGCGCCGCGCAGAATACCGGCAAAGAGTCCAAGCAGGGCCGCGCCCAAAGGTCCGAGGAAGCCGCCCGCCAGTGTCCACGGAATGGCGGAGAGAACCATCATCGAAGAACCGGGCGAATAATCGGCGGGGAAGTTCGGTAATGGCAGGGCGGAGCCGGCGGGCAGGCGAACGCCAATGAATAAACTTGTAATCGGAACGAGGATCAATAAGCCGATGAACAATCCTTATGAGCGAGCCGTCCAGGCGGGATTAATTTTCCTCCAACGAATCAGAAGAAAGACGATCAATGCCAATAGACCCAGCCATACCGCCCAGCCGAACAGCGTAGGCAGAAGCAGATTTGGAAAGCCGGCAAGAAGCGTGAAGATGAAACTCATAAACTGGATAGTTTAATCATGGTTCTGAATGCTAAACCACTATGGTTCTGACTGCTGAACCATTATATCCTTATTCTTTTCCACTATAATGCGTCGTACGCTTCCCAACTCAAATATTTTCAATCCCCATATGGGCAGTATAAAGCGAACAGAATAACAGGTTTTTTCGGGGAGATCCTTCGCTCAAGGTTCGCTCTGGCTTGGATCCCGGACATTTTTTGTGTCTACTTTTCTAGGGCAATCTCACTTGTCGTTCATCCTCGTTGACATTCCATCCTCCCAAAAGTAGAATAACAGCGCTTTAAACTATTTCCAGTAATAAGGAGAGGATGAAATGTTGAACGAGTTCAAAACTTTTATCATGCGCGGCAATGTGATGGACCTGGCAGTGGCCGTCATCATCGGTGGTGCATTCGGCAAGATCGTTACTTCATTGGTGGATGACATGATCATGCCGTTGATCGGCCTCATCATTGGCGGAATTAACTTTACCGGCCTGGCATTCACCCTTGGCAGTGCCAAGGTGACCTATGGCAATTTCATTCAAAATGTGGTGGACTTTCTGATCATCGCCTCTGTTATTTTCTTGATGGTAAAAGCCATCACCAGTCTGCAAAAACCGGCTCCTGCCGCTGCCGCAAGTTCCAAGGAATGCCCGCACTGCTTCACCATGATTCCGATCAAAGCCACGCGTTGTCCNNCCCGCCAGAGCGCGTATAATAACAGCGATGGATTTCCTCGACAAGCTCAATCCGCAACAAAGAAAAGCCGTCACGGCCGGAAACGGACCGGTATTGGTGCTGGCCGGTCCCGGCTCTGGAAAGACGCGGGTGTTGACTCAACGCGTCGCGTATCTGATCGCGAACGAAGGCGTTCGTCCGTATCGCATCCTGGCTGTGACGTTCACCAATAAAGCCGCGCGTGAAATGCAAACACGCGTCGAGAAATTACTCGGCGCCGACGCGACTCAGGGAATGATGCTGGGAACGTTCCATTCGATCTGTGCGCGTCTGTTGCGGCGTGAAGCAGACTTCTTGCCGATCCAATCAAACTTTGTGATCTTCGATGCCGACGATCAGGAACGCAT
>PLNY01000112.1 GCA_003141915.1 Anaerolineae bacterium
CCGAAGATGAATTCAACCGCATCTATCACGACACTCAATATGGATTTCCGTTAACGGAAGATCACCTGCTCTTTGAGCGATTCATGTTTGAGATCAATCAAGCGGGTCTTTCATGGATCACAATTCTAAAAAAAGCGGATAACTTTCGCCGCGCTTACGATGACTTTGATGTGGATAAAATTGCGGCTTATGGCGAACGCGATGTGACGCGCCTGCTCTCCGACGCGGGCATTATCCGCAACCGGTTAAAGGTCAACGCGGCGATTGAAAACGCGAAACGCATTCAGGCTGCGCGAGGCGAATATCATTCTTTCAAAAGCTGGCTGGATGCCCACCGTTCTTTAACATTGGATGGATGGACAAAATTATTCAAGCAAACATTTGTGTTCACTGGCGGGGAGATCGTGCGCGAGTTCCTTGTCAGCACGGGATATTTGGCGGGAGCGCATGACGAGGAGTGTCCGGTCTATATAACGGTAGCCGCTCTCCGTCCCGTGTGGATGCGGAAGGATTGATTTTGTTAATACAATTTTTTTAACTTCAGGAAAAATAAAATAAGATTGGTCAACAGGGACGGATTTGCGGATCTTATTCTGGCGACATCCGCCGAGAAGGAAAGAAGGATGCTTGATATTATCGATATGCCGGCAAGGATGACGGCTATGAATGAGTACATAAGGCGGCGAAAGAGATTTTTATTTAACAAGGAATAACCCTGCCAGAATCCAAGCGCCGCGATTAAAAAGGTTAGGGGAATAACGTCTTCCATGTAACGCTGCGCGGCGTAGAAAAACAGCAACAAGGATGATAATGCAAATGGAAGCGAACCGATGAGGCTGAGCAGAAACCATCTGTAGAACTCCGGTTGTGATTCCGTGCGCCGTCCTGCCAATATTTCCGAGAGTCTTTTTGAGCCTATCGTCAATATAGAAACGATCCCAAATACAATGAAAGGAAAAGCGTAGAGGGGGCCGGTAATATGTTCGGTGGCGTAAAGCGCTGGAAGATGATTGTAGAGAAAGGAACCATCTCCTGCCCTGGAAGGTTTGATAAAGGGGAAAGTGTTGATGACGTCGGGCGGATTGAGGAAATAGACGTAGAGATTGATTGGAACATCAGCAAGAGAAAAAATATCGTTGTTGTATTTGTTAAGGTCCAGCATTGTAATTTGATATCTGAAACCAAACTCGAAAACGGAGCCAAAGCGCGCCCAGTTATACCAACCCAATAGAATTCCACCGATCAGAAGCGGCAAACCAAATGCAATGATGGTAAAAAGCGTTTCGGAAGTTATTTTCTGCAGGCGATAATTCCTGGCGCAAAGCCGAAGAAGGATCATGAAAACTAAAAAGGCAATGGGGATAAACAGAAATGCCCTTGATCCAATGGCGCCAACCCAAAAGATTCCGCTCATTGCCATTAGCGGTTTGGATGGAGACGGCTTGGATAACGCCGCATAGGCAAAATAAATTCCTGCGATGAAGAAAAATTGTCCACAGACAATTGCTTCTTCATAAATCCTGGGTTGACTGAGAAGCCAGGGAATCGGATTGACCAAACCGCCCAGAAATATTGGCATTAAGATTGTCCATGCTGGCAGGCGGCTGAAGAAGTCAGACCATAATTTAATGATCAGTAGAGATTGAAACAAGAATAGACCCAATGTAAATGCAAATACAAGATACGGATCGGCAATCTCAATGGGTAGAAAGAGTTTTATGACAGCGATGATCAACGCCGGGATTGGCCCCCAATATAAATATAGCTTTCCATTGTATAGGGATAGGTCCCATATGTTATTTAATGTGTCTGCTTGGGGAATATGCTTGCGCGCGATGGGATCGTAAGGATTTGAAAGTGATAGAAGGTCCGAAGTTGGTTTCGTTTGAATATAGAGTTCTCCATGATCGAAAGCATTTCCTAGTTGATTGAAATAATCCCGATAGTCCTGAGTCTTTGGCCAGCTCGTCCAGGTGCCAACGCTGATGAACCAGACGTAAATAATTAAGACGACGATCCCGATAAAACCGGCGGATATGTAAATCAGCTTCGTCCTGTGGCGTGCAAGATCGTTTCGAGGTTGTTGGGTTTTGATGAGGTTTAGGGTTTTCTGTATCCATGCGGCAATATCGTCAAAATACAAGGATATAATCAATGCAAAGATCATAATGAGAATACCTGCCGATGCTCCAATCATTCTGCCTCTACCCCAATGGACATTATGATCAATGCCAATTTTATTGGCGAAAACCACTACACCGAGGATGACGCCTCCAAAGACGAACGTAATAAGTGATATCAAGACCCTTTTCATTTTTTAGGATTATATCCGAAAAGGATTTTGGGACTTTTTACAGGTTGTCAGCATTTTCTCCTTAGACCTAATGCTTATCTAGAATCGGGAGCTTGATAAAAAATTTTCAACATTTGGAGTCAACATCAGAATGAATCGTTCTCTGCTTTGGCTGGGCGCGTCCATGTTTTTGTGGGGGCTGGGCGAGAGCATGTTTCTGCTTTTCCAGCCGATCTATCTTCAACAACTGGGCGCGGATCCGATTCAGATCGGCATCATCCTCGGCGCATTTGGCGCAGTGATG
>PLNY01000404.1 GCA_003141915.1 Anaerolineae bacterium
CGCCTTCTATAAAAATCCTCCACCCGATTATTACGAGAAGGCTGATGAGGCATCCCGGCATTACAATGCACAGGAACAACCGTTTCATTGCAATCTGGTGGAACGCGTGTTCCCGAGCGCAACCGTGCTGGAAGTCGGCTGCGGCACCGCTCATCTCTGTCCTTATGTTGAAGCCAGGGGCGGGATTTATACCGGCTTGGATTACAGTGAAGTTCTGTTGCAGAACAATCGGCGGCGTTTTCCAAAAGCATATTTCCTGCGCATTGGAACACCGCTGATGAAGACCTTCGACATCGTCGCCAGTCTCTACACGATGGAACATGTGACCGATCCCACCGCCTATCTCGAATCACTCTGGCGTTACTGTTCTCCGGGCGGGCTGATTGCCATTATTTGTCCGGAGTTTGTCGAAAGCCCCGGTTTTGCACCCAGTGTTTTTTATGGCCGGACACCGCGGCGGTTCCGACAAAAATTGCGAGCGTTCGATCTTGTGGATGCTTGTTTGCACATTGTTGATTTAAAAATTCGCGCACCGCTTTTGGAAAGACGCATGCGCACCAGTCCGCCCGGCGCGTTTTGGATGAATCTCCAGCCACGCATCCTTCATGGTGCCGATTATTCCAATGATGCCGATGCGGTTTACATGACACGCTTGGATGATTTAATCTGGTTCTTCCGGCAACAACGCGGCGCCGAAATTTTACAAACATCGACGGAAATGCCCAATGTCTCACCTGACGTGTTGCGANNAAAAAGCGAAGCCATGATTGAGGTGGTTGCGGGCTTTGTTTTATGCGTTTCGAATCTTTAATCGGGAAATGGATTTGCACCATGTTCCGCTGGCGGCAATACTCGCAGTCTCATAAATGGCAAGCCGTGATGTAATCCTGACTACTCTGCATGGGGTGCGCTTCGAGTACGCCGCAAGTTTTTTCTCTTCATTGCAACGGACAGGATATGGCGGTGAAGTCGTAATCTTTACCAGCGGATTGAAAGACGAAGATATTGCCCCATTGTGCCGCAACGAGGCCACAATCGTCCCATTCCGATTTTATCGGATACTCGTTAGACGAAGACTGGCCCGGTTATGGGTCATTTGGCGGTGGTTTTTCCAGAGCGGTGCGCCGCAAGCCGCCAAGGAATGGCTCGCACATGCCGTGTTTCACCTTTATTACAGGAGGCATCTGCTGTATTTGCAGTTTTTACGGGAGCATCGTCAAAATTACGACCGGGTCTTTTTAACAGATTGTCGGGACGTTTATTTCCAGGCGGATCCGTTTTCATGGAATCTCTCGCACGGGCTTCACCTGTTTCTGGAGGACGCATCCAACAAAATCGGTCGAAGCATTCACAACGAAAATTGGCTTAAAACTCAATTTGATCAGGCAGTGTTTGATGAATTGAAAAACGAAACCATTTCGTGCGCAGGCACGGTCATGGGGGACACAGCCAGTGTCTTGGAATACTTATCCAAAATGGTTTCACAGACAATGCAGGCGCGGAGCCTGCACGAAACCGACGGGGACCAGGGCATCCACAATTTCCTATTGTATAAGAAGCAGTTTTCCGATGTGACCGTCCACAATAATCAGGAAGGGCCGGTGATGACTCTGGGAGCAATGCATCCGGAGAATGTGCGGGTAAACGCGCAAGGTTTTGTCGTTAATAACGCCGACAAAGTGGTTCCTGTATTGCATCAATATGACCGAATCCCACAAGTGGAGAAAATTTTGCAGGATCGTTTGCGTTAAGACCGATTAGGGAAAAAGGAATAGCCGTATTTTTGGATTCTTGACTTGAACAAGCCGTCTTTTGTCATTTTATTATCGCGTGCGTCCTCATGAACAAGAACAAACCCTCCGTTCCAGAACGATGATTTAATTCCATGCCAGCCATTTCTCTTGTCGTCTGCGTTCATCTCCAACGCGATTTGCTGGAACGGCTCATTCGTGAATCGCGCGGTTGCTATGACGAATTGCTCGTACTCCACGACATTCCTGATGTACAGAATGTGCGTTCAGTGGTGGAGGCCGCCAATGGACGATTTTTTGAAAGGCCGCCATCCTTCCTGCAGGAACCACACTGGCCGTTTCTCTGGGCGCAGGCAAAGTGTGATTGGATTTTACGGCTGGATGCCGATGAATTTCCGAGCGAGGAAATGAAAAAATGGCTGCAAGAATTTCGCCGCGCTCCCGAACCTCCTGCCGAAATTTCCGGTTACACTTGTATCTGGCCCTTGTGGAATGGACAGCGCATGGTCTCAAAAAAATGGCCGGCAGGTCGGAATTTTCTTTTTCACAAACAGCGGGTGCGGTTTTTGGGAATGTGCGAACAAGTGCCAATTCCGGATGACAACTATAAGCCACTGGATTTCATTTTGCATCACCAGCCCAAGCGAAAATCTTACGGGGTGCGCAATATCCTTGTGCGAAAACAATCGTGGCGTGGCACCAAATTCATTGCGCATTGTTTACTGGGTAAACCGACGGATTTGGTTTGCTGGCGCTGGGAAAATGAAGATTGGCCTTTGCATTGGGAACAGATTCGTCAGCACCCGCTGCAAACCTCATTGAAACGTGTTCTAAGGGGATTTCTCCTCGGTATACGGGATCAATNNTGAATACCGACGTTTGAAAAAGAAAACCCTGAACAAGATAGGTCAAAAAATCTAGTGGCAGAGCGAATTCCACGATTATTGATTGCAACCGAATTCCCACCGAACGCCTCGGGAGGCGGACCTGCTGTTGTACGCCAGATGTTGAGGGAGTGGCCGGTGGAAAATCTTTTTTGGTGGAGCTGTTTTCCAGATCGGGACACCAAATTTGGTCAAAAGGTGGCGGCACATCGGGTAGCTCGTATCCCGGCGATACTCTATCCGCATCGGCATTGGTGCGGACAAAAGTCGTGGTTGCTGGAAAAGATTTGGACGCCGTGGGCAACGCGTCATTTCCGAAAAACATTGGATACTTTGAGACCCGATGTGGTGTGGGTCATTCCGCATGGCTGGTCCATCCCTCCAGTTGCTGACGTGTTACCTCAGACGAATATTGGTT
>PLNY01000342.1:0-2400 GCA_003141915.1 Anaerolineae bacterium
ACTTGTCTCCGTCCAAATACTGGCAATTCCACCTTGCCACCGCCTCGCTTTCTGAAATTGCGTTTTACCCCGCGGGCGCCATCATCAATTTGATGAACGATACCTGTCATTTGTCCTCACTCCCAGTCGGAGAGAAGTAGCGTGAGGAGATTTCCGTGACCGCTCGCGTTCTGATGGTTCAAGGCAGTAGTTCATCGGCAGGTAAAAGCCTGCTGGTTGCCGCATTATGCCGCATCTATATGCGGCGTGGCATCAAGGTCGCGCCTTTCAAAGCACAGAACATGTCCAACAATGCCGCAGTCTGCGCGGATGGAAGCGAGATTGGCCGTGCACAAGCCTTACAAGCCGCCGCTGCCGGACTCGCTCCAAGCGTGGACATGAATCCAGTTCTGATCAAACCCGAAGCCGATTCGCGCTCGCAAATTATTCTCATGGGTCGTCCCTGGCAAACGCTCGAAGCCAAAACCTACTATGAGAAGAAAAATATTCTTTGGGAGCATGTTGCGCAATCCCTTGATCGTTTGCGTGCCGTGCATGACCTTGTCATCATCGAGGGCGCGGGCAGTCCCGCTGAACTGAATTTACGCGCGGGCGACATTGTCAACATGGCGGTGGCCCGCTATGCTCAATCGCCCGTCTTGCTTGTCGGCGATATTGACCGCGGCGGCATCTTCGCCCAACTGCTTGGCACGCTCTGGCTGCTCGAACCTGAGGAACGCGCGCTCGTGCGCGGCTTTGTGATCAACAAGTTTCGCGGTGACCTTTCCCTCTTCGATGATGGCATTCAAATCATCGAACAAAGAGGAAAAGTTCCTGTGCTGGGTGTGATTCCATACTTGCGTGGACTTTCCCTGCCCGATGAAGATGCCGTCTCGGTGGAGGTCGCTTCGCTCTCATCCAAGCCTGCTTCCGTTGGTCAAACCGACATCGCCGTTTTGGCCTTACCGCGCATCGCCAACTTCGACGATTTCGATTCGCTGCGCGCTGAACCTGATGTGCATATCCGCCATATAGATTCAGCGAGCCAACTTGGCAGACCCCACGCGGTCATTATCCCCGGTACAAAAAGCACGATGGCGGATCTGGATTGGCTGCGCAAAACTGGACTTGCAGATTCAATCATTGACTATGCAAGGAATGGCGGCGCAGTGATCGGCATTTGCGGCGGCTATCAAATGCTGGGCGAATTCATTTATGATTCGCATCATGTTGAATCGATGGTGGATCGTGTTCCCGGTCTTGGACTTTTGCCCATCGTCACCCGGTTCTCGAAAAACAAGGCTACATTCCAAGCGCAGGCGCAAATCCATTTTAAGAACGGCTGGATGAGTCTTCTTGATGATTCTGTTGTCAGCGGCTATGAGATTCATATGGGCGATACGCAGACTCAATCATCGTGGTTGGAGATCATCCGTCGAAACGGCGGACAGGTCAAAGTCCCGGATGGAAGCGTTTCATCCGATGGGAAAATCTGGGGCTGTTATCTGCACGGCATTTTTGCAAATGACTCATTCCGTCATGCCTGGCTGAAAAGTTTGGGCTGGCAGGGCGAGGTCGCTTCGCAATCAGTGCGTTTCGAAGAATCGCTTGAAAAGTTAGCGGATGCAGTGGAAAATGCCCTGGACATGGATTTGCTGGAGAAAATTATATGGGACAATTGATATTGATCCTCGGCGGCGCACGCAGCGGCAAGACCAGCTACGCCCAGGAACAGGCGCACCAGATTGGCGGGAACGTGCTTTACGTTGCGACCGCCGCGGCCGGGGACGATGAGATGCGGATGCGGATCGAAGCGCATCGCGCTTCACGGCCCGCTGAATGGCAAACGCTCGAAGCCACCCTTCAAGTCGGCGAGACCTTGATATCGAATCGGGTTCAAGCGCAAGTCGTTATCGTGGATTGCATTACTTTGCTCGTCAGCAATGTGCTGTTATCGTTTTCAGAGGATGCTCCTTTTGACGAGGTCAAGCAAAAAGTTCAGGTGGAGATCGATGCGCTTTTGAAAGCGCACTCCGCAATCGGGGGGCAGTGGTTCATTGTTTCCAATGAGGTTGGCCTTGGGCTAGTCCCGCCTTATCCGATGGGAAGAGCCTATCGTGACCTTTTGGGCTGGGCGAACCAAACGCTGGCTCGCTCCGCCGACCGCGTGATTTTTATGGTGGCGGGAATTCCAACCATCATCAAGTAGGTGAAATGCTCAAAATCCAAAACTTATCCGTTTATTATGGTCAGCGCAAAATATTGCATGACGTCAATCTGGACGTGGAATCCGGCGAAGTTCTGGCGTTGATCGGTCCGAACGGCGCGGGAAAATCTACTTTGATCCGCGCTGTTAGCGGTGTGATTCCCATCGCAAGCGGAAACGTTCATACCAACGGCGATGATTTTCATTCGCTGACT
>PLNY01000342.1:2408-2668 GCA_003141915.1 Anaerolineae bacterium
AAGCGCGTCGACGCGCTCGGTCTCGCGAATCGACGCGTGGGCGAGTTATCCGGAGGCGAAGGACAACGCGTGTTATTGGCGCGCGCCTTGTGTCAGTCCACGCCGATCCTGTTGCTTGACGAACCCACCACGCATTTGGATTTGCAATATCAAATCAGTTTGCTCGATCTCGTAAGTGATTTGGCGCATCGCGATCACCTGGCGGTTTTGATTGCGCTCCATGATTTGAATCTCGCCGCGCGTTACGCCGACCGTGTGGC
>PLNY01000024.1 GCA_003141915.1 Anaerolineae bacterium
CGTCGCGCTGGAGCGTGTCGCAAAAACTCATTGGCAGTATGTTGAGTCAAAGGCGGAGCACGGATTCAATCTTGTCAGCTATTGCTTCAGTTTCGTCAACGACCGCAAATGTAAATATGCACTTCGCCAAGTTTTCCCTGCAATTCCTACGCGCGGATTCAAACAGTGGCAGGAAGTCACGCTTCACGCGACCGCTGCATTACATACGGTTAAATCTTTGCGGACGGCGGCAGAGACGCATGTTATTCTGAAACAATTGAGTTCGGCTTATCTCGCGGTAGCGCATGAAAATGCTGACCACATTGAAACCTATCTTTCGCGTGAAGATGTCCGGGCGTTGGAAAAAGTGGCCGCGATTGTGGAGCAGGTGCGTGAAAGAAATGACTTGTTCGAGATCAGTAACGTGCATTGGCAGACGTTTTGGGAATCTGTCAACGCGAGTTTGCTCGCCAGCGTGGAAAGCCTGCTTCTGGATTTGGACACGCTGGTTTTGCCGGAAAAACAAACGGATGATTTGGAAGAAGCATTGAAGTTTTATGATGCTTCGCGGCAACGCATCCAAAAATTTCTTCAAAGCTATGAAAAGCAAGACGGCGACCGAACCAATACCGTCATGGCTGCATTTGTCGCTCAAAAGGAATTTGCCCATTGCCAAGAGCAACTCGCACCGTTGCCAAAGTATTTAGAGCTGTCGCCACACAATCAAACTGCGCCTGATTGGAAATGGCTGCATGAAATAATTGCGTGGCGGGATTTATTTGAACGTCTGCGCGGCCAGCAAAAACTGGACATTGATAGTTCGCTTTGGTCGAAGCTGCGCGACAGCTTGCAAAGTCACCAAGCCGAGATGAAGCAAGATTATGTGGGTTTGGAAAACCTTTTCGACGGCTGCACTTCAAACTTGTCTGATTACGATTCGCTCACGGCGCTCATCGCAGAAATTTTGAGCGACCTGCCTCGGCGTCCGTTGTGGCTGGAAAAGAAACGCTGGCGGGAAAAGATTGCCGCGTTCCCTGAAATCAAAGCTCTTTGGAATAAAATTCTCGAAAGCTCCGTGAAGCCACAACAAGCGCAGCGATTGTTCTGTTTTAACTTGCTACGGTTGTGTGATCCGGTCGCAAAACCGCACGGGCCTGAATTCAAGCAGACACTCCATAATTTTGTTGAGCGCGACGAAAAACTGGCTTCGTGGGTGATTGACCACATGAAGGTCAACCTGCGTGAAAAGATGGACGATGCCGCGCAAAGTTATTCAGCCAACGAATCCAGACTTCGTCAGATTGCTGGCCAGACAAAACCAAGAGGCACTGTTCGCGAATTAGTAAATGCACATCTCGATTTTCTTTTGGGGGCAAAACCTTGCTGGCTGATGAGTCCAACATCTTTAGCCAACTTGATTGACTCGAAAATATTTGAAGAATACGGCGTTCCATTCGACTTGGTGATTTTTGATGAGGCTTCGCAAATTCGCGTGCTGGACGGCTTGCTTTCCATGTCGTTCGGCAAGCAAGTCATCATCGTCGGCGACAAAAACCAACTCCCGCCGACGGATTTCTTTACGGGCTTTGCCAGTCCAGAAGCCGAGGCAGAAGATTTTGGCGTCAGTGAAAGTTTGCTGGAAGAATTTGGCGGCGTATTCGAGGAAGATAAAACGCAAGTGATGTTGATGTCTCATTATCGCAGCGAAACCCCCGACCTCATTCGCTTTTCCAACGATTGGTTCTATGGTGGAAAATTGGAGATGTATCCGCCAGCGCACGTCACCGGCATTGGTCGCCGACTGCACTACCTTCCAGACGCGATTTATTCAGAATCCGGCCAGCGAAATAATCCGACCGAAGCCAAAGAAGTTGTGAAACTCATCGAACTGCATGTCCGCGAACATCCCGAAAAATCTCTTGGCGTCGTCACGATGAACATTTCGCAGATGGAACTTATTGAAGAACTCCTGCTTAACATTTCCGAGACGGTTCGTGCTTTCTGTTCTGACGAATCAAAATTCTTTCTGCGGAATTTGGAAACCGTGCAAGGCGATGAAATGGATCGAATCATTTTGAGCCTGACTTACGGGAAAAATGCCAACGGACAATTCAACGCATCCGTGCTTGGCCCGTTGAACAAAAGCGGCGGCCAGCGTCGTTTGAACGTGGCAATCACACGTTCCCGCAGTGGTCTCATCATTGTCTCGTCGCTGAAAGTTGCCGATTTGGAAGCTACCGGCGCACAAAGCGAGGGCTTCCGCTGCCTGAAAGCTTTTCTCGCCGACTTGGAAAACGCCGATCAAGCCCGCACGTTCGGGATTGGCAGTAAAAGATTCGAGCGGAAAAATGATGGTGTTTCAAACATCGTTTATTGCGAATCGCCATTCGAGGAGCAGGTCGTCGTATTTTTGGAGAACGAAGGCTTTGACATCGAATGTCAATACGGTGCCGGCAAATACCGGCTCGACATTATAGTTAAAGAACGCGGGAAAAATATCCTCGCCATCGAATGTGACGGTGCGGCTTATCACAGTTCGCTCGTCGCAAGAACACGCGACAGGGCAAGGCAGCGAGTTCTGGAAAAACTCGGCTGCNNACTATTGGGCGCGTGAGTATGACGACCACAAATAAATCTTTAACCTGCGAAGGCGCGTCATCACCGTAAGTGTGGAAACCATGAAAATCGTGAATGCGCTCCCGCCATTGAACGAATGCAAGCCATGACCATCAATGAATCATTCCAGTTGCTAAACAGCCGGATTCAGCCGACCGAAAACGAAATGCAGGCTGCCCGCCAGCATTATGCCACCATTCGGACCCGCCTTGAAACCGAGTTTGAAGTTTCAAAATGTATCGCGGTTGGCAGTTTCGCTCGCGGCACGTCCATACATGATTTCAGCGATACAGATATATTGGCGGTGTTCCGCAAACCTGTTTTCACTCGGGGTGACGACTTGATAAGTTCCGATACCGCGCTGGAAAAAGTCAGGGTGGCCTTGGCGGAGCGTTATCCGAACAGTGATGTTTACAAAGATGGCATTGCCATCGCCGTTTCATTTTCAGACGGCCAACATGTGGATGTTGTGCCCGGCGTCTTTGATTCAATGTATCGTGACAAATGGCCGGTTTATCTCATACCCGATAATGCCGGCGGCTGGATGCAGACCAGTCCCAGCCTTTACGATGCCTATCTGACCGGAGCTAACACCAAAAGCGGCAGCAAATTGATTTACGTTGCCCAGCTAATGAAATTCTGGCGTGAGTGCCGCGAGCCGCGCATCCCGCTTTCATCATTTCATATTGAAATGGTGCTGGCGTATGAAGAAGTCTGCAAAGTTGCCACCACCTACGCGGATTGTATGTTGGAAATTCTTCGCAGTCTGGCCCGGCGCGAATGTCGTGCCATGCACGACCCCTACGGAATTGCCGGCAACATTCCCGCCGTCAAATCTGCCAGCCAGCGGGAGCGTTCGCTCGCTTCCGTTATCAGCTCGCGTGACCACGCGGCCAACGCCGTATATGCCGACAGCCAGGGGGACATTCAGGAAGCCCGGCGGCAGTGGGATATTGTGTTTAACACTAAATTTCCGTGGTGACGACCGGCAACGACATCCCGGATCGTCAGAATGCGGAGCCGCAGTTGAAACTGCTCGCCGCCGCCAGCCGCATCTATGGCCGCGCCAAACTGCTCATGGCGGTTCAATTTGCGCTCACGGTCCCCACCGCACTTGCCAGCGCCCTGCTGATGGCATGGCAGCCAACTTGGAAAGTCTGGCTCACATTTTTCTCGATTACTGTTACGT
This sequence comes from Anaerolineae bacterium, assembly GCA_003141915.1. Classification (GTDB taxonomy): domain Bacteria; phylum Chloroflexota; class Anaerolineae; order Anaerolineales; family Villigracilaceae; genus Fen-1038. The sequence continues at coordinate 3,785 of PLNY01000024.1, forward strand.
TGGTTGACGCGCTCTGTCTCACCCGAGCGCTTTCGCGATTCAAAAAACGCGGCGCGTTGGTGCAGCAGATGTTTGATTGCGCCGTAATGGAAATGCCGTGGCAGCCACTCCGTTGCGGCTCGCGAGTTGATTCCGAGGACATCTTGACCGATGCCCAAGACCACCTTGCCGCCACCAAGCGACCAAAGGAACTACTTGACTGGTATCCAACATCGGTGAAGGCGTTGCCACTGTCGCTCGCCCGTCTGATTTGTCAGCGCGCCAGCTTTTGGTGGGATTTGCGCCAACGCTACCGTGTGCGCGGCGCACTGACCACAATCTTGAGCGTCTTGGTTGTAGCGGTTTTCCTCATCGCCCTGGCTTGCGGCGACACCGTGCAGCAAATGATTCTCACGGTGTATGTCCCGCTCGCCCCGGCTGTTATGTGGATACTGCGCGAAATAATTGCCCAACGTGACGCGATTCAAGCCGACGAGCGCGGTCTTGCCACCGTCGAGGCGCTTTGGAAACAGGCGATGGAAAAACGGCTCGATGATGTCGAGGCGTTAAATCAAAGCCTGCTGGTTCAGGATGCGCTCCTCGATAATCGCTCGCGCAGCCCACTCGTTTTCAATTGGATTTACCACCTGCTGCGAAAGCGCAAGCAGCAGCAAATGGAATTTAAGGCCGATGAATTGATAAAGGAAGCGCAGAAAATACTTCAATCTGAATAAGACCAAATCAATGTCCCGTCCTCTAAGACATCACCCCGCCGAAATCGCCCTGGTAAAATCCACCGCCGCCAAAGATTGAACGAGCCATGAATGACGAAACTCCAATGTTCAAAATTCCCGTGGTTGTCAATAACGGGAAGGTGGAATTTCTACACGGCACGCTTCCGCCATTGAAAGAAAAAACCATCGGTAGCCTTCTCATTCCTGCCCACGGCTTTCAAAATCCAAAAGACGTTCAGCAATTCTTGCTGACCGGAAAAGTTGAACTCCTTCCTGCCAAAACAACATTACGCGCGCCGATGAAACTGCGGCTCGGCAGCGCGCTGGACGACGTTCGCGACGAGGAAATCATTTTGGAAGAACCGCTGGAACTGACGTTTCGCGGAACAAAGAAACCGGTTCTTAAAGATTGTCGCTGCACACTTCCGTCGCTCAAAGCCAAGGCGCGCAGTCTCAATGAGGCTTACACGAAGCTGTCAGAAAAATTTGAACCGCATCGGCGCGGTCACGGCGGCAACGTGTTTCAAAAAGTGTTGTATCTTCCGCCCGGTCAGCACAACTGGCAACCGCTTGATGAATTGCGACTGGCGAAACAAATCGAATTTCAGAAAAAGCTATTCTCCCCGCCGCCGGAGAAAATCCAACTCGCGCAAGGCGCAGCTAAATGATTTGCGACCTCTGCAACTCTGTTATTGGTGAAAAGCCACTTGTTTGCTAGGCACAAATCGTAACATTATCAGGCTATCAGTGTGAGCGGTGCGAATATAAATGGCTACCGCTTGAAATCGGGCAGGAACCGAGGGTTTGCCCGAAGTGCAAAAACCCGTATTGGAATATGCCCCGCCGTTCAAAAAAGGTGATTAAATCATGAGTGCCAAAAAAAGAGCATTCTTGACCGAAAGAAGATTTTGTGAGATATTTTACGCATAAATGGATGCCTAGTGGTCTGGTCGGTCGGGTTGGAATCGGCCCGCTGTAGTTTTGGAGACGACAACTTCGACCAACTAGGTCTTAACGCCTCAGCGTGTCATTACCACGACTGGGGCAAATTTTTTATGTCTGTTTCTTTAGCCTCCACAAGTTGTCTGTCCCCTCTTCATATTTTGTTTTACCCCTAGTGAGGACATTACGAACCGAGCTTTGCTTTAACCCGGTGGCAGCTGCAATTTCCGAAATGGGGAAACCAGTTCCGGGAGAGGCTGTAAAATAGGACGTGATGAGTCTGTCCGCCTCACCCTTGCGAAGCCTTGTTCCCTTGCAGGACGGGTCAGTGATGCCTAACTTGCCTTTCAGGTCCCGGAGCTTGGCGTTCGCGTCCGTTATCTTTTGCTCAATCTCACTTCGTTCTTTGGTGAGAATGGTAATCGTCTTTTTCAGGGTTTCGACAACGATTCCAGCCGTCTCCGCATCAATTTCAAATTTACCGTCGTTCATACTTAAGATTCTGCCAGAAGTTTGTTTATTTGTCAAACCCAAAATAACGCAAAATCGTTCAAAGTAAATTTGGGTGTCATGGGTTATTATTTAATTGAATTTGTTTTGATCCGTGATAGGTTAAAACAGGTTGGCCGGGCTGGACTGCAATCCAAACCCGGCCAAGGAATTGACTGAACCATTAACTGACTGACAAATTATGAGTTCAATACTCGACGACCAAACGTTAGACTTCAACTGCCCGACATGCCAGCACAAG
>PLNY01000444.1 GCA_003141915.1 Anaerolineae bacterium
TCCTTTGATTTCAAGCGCAGGAACATTCTTCTCCTGCACGACAGCAACACCTTGCTCGAGGCAGGAGAGACGGCATATGTCCGCAATATCGCCCTCGCCAACAATCCGTACCTTCTTGAAGCCGGCCGCACGGATCGTGTTCAAATGTTTTTTGACGCGCGAACGGGTCTTGTGATAGACATCGAAGGAACGTTCGATGTAGTCCATGGTGAGGCGGGCGCGCAACGCAATCCCTTCTGGCGTGATGATATAGCGAAGCTTCTTGCGCTCCGCGCGCTGGACCTTGACATAGCCTTTTGCCACCAACCGTTTAAGATGCCAGTTGACGGTTCCAACTGCCACGCCTAATTGAGTAGCCAGCGCGGCCTGATTCACATCCGGGTCGAGTTCCACTTGTTCCAGCAAAGATAATTCACGGGTCGGTTCGTTCGAAGATTCCATGTTCAAAATTCAGGACTTGAATTATAACACGGTACAGGAAACCAAGAACGCAAGTTTGCTTATTTACAATTGGTAATGTCAATCAGGACGCGAAAATCGGAAAGCTCGCCGGTGGCGCTGTTCATCTTCTCCATTTTGTTCATTACCTTGGCGCAAGGAGGATATAGAGCCTGCTGATAAGTTGCGGAAAGATGATCCCAGTAGCGCTTGTCCAGGTAAATGTAGCCGAATCCCGCCTTACGAAGAGCATAAGGATCGGGATCGGACTGGTAGGGCAGAAACTGGGTCAAGGTGAAACCGAGATACGAGTCTATCGAAAGACGGCCAAACAGTGTTTGCCCGCGGAAACCTGTCGAATCAAAAACCATCATATGAGGGTCAAGACGATCCCAATATATCTGACTCATTCGGCTGTCCATGCTTGAAACGAATGTCGCCACTTGCGGAGCGAGAATGGCGGTGCATTGATAAGCGAACAATGCAATGCCGCCAAAGATTGTAACCATGTAAATAAAGCCCGTAAAAATTTTATACCCAAGCGAGGCCTGCTTAATAAATCTCCAGATAGGTTGAATAACAAGAAGAAGCCACAATGTTAATCCCATTGCCGTTAAGCGCGTAATATCTCTGTTGATGTAGTAATTGACAAACAAAGGGATAATCACTCCGAAGAACGATGCAATTCCAAAGCCAAGTTCTGTTATTCGATCATGTTTAAAATCGTTCCGAAATCGGGATATGACAATTGGAAACAAAAGCAGAATGGGACCGCATTCTGCCAGAATCACAACGATCTGTCTCCAATCTGTAAAAGATAAACTTCCCATGTGGCTGTCAAAAAACGCAGGCGGCCAGCGCAGGTAAAAATTCCCTGAAGAGGTTGCGCCGACGCCTGCTTTGTTCCCTAAATAAGTTCGTGCAAGCTCGGTGATTACCCCTCCTTGGACAAGGCTAAGCACCGTAGTAACGATGATCACCATAATCACTTGTCCCCAAAAAGAAGATATGACTTGCCGCAAAGACAATTGGCGGCGAAGAATCATGATAAGAACCGCAAGTCCAATGCCTAAACCCAGCAAGATGAATATATGTTCCGCGCTTAAAGCCAAAGACAGAAAGGCAGATCCTAATAACAAGAGGCCGCTCCATTTTTGTTTGAGACGTCCGGACAGCATAAGGATCAAGATCAATGCAAGTAAAGGCAAGGAAGAAGCGCCTCCCCAATCGAACGTCAGCGGATTCAGAATCCCATTGGCGAACGCATAAGGAATCGGTACAGGCGGAGCTCCCTCAATCACCCATGAGCGGGAGATGGCATCTGCCAAAGTTTTTGCAGTGTCGGCGGAAGAGCCGATGAGATAAATATTGGAAGCGATATTAGCGACCCAAGACAAAGGCAATAAGCCCAGTATCCAGCGCGTTCCCATTCCAAATGCAATCAAAATTGAGCCAAGAAATGCTCCGGATTTACTTTGCGTGATGCGTCTGATCCATAGCCAACTGCAGACCAGAGTCAGCGAGACTGCAAAGGCCCGACTTATATCCCAGGCACTCCACGGAAAAAATCCTCCCATTCTGACCATGGTCGCGGCAAATAGGTCCAGCGCATAATGATAAGGCAGAAAGACGTCAGGGTTGAGCGTATAATGCGGGGGAATATCGCCCGCCGCTATGATAGAGACCAATGGAAAATGGGTAAAATCGTCGCCAACCCCCAAGCCCCTTAAAATTAATTCAAAAAGAACGAAGATGAAGATCAAAGCCAGTATTTGCAGGCCGGTTTCCAAACTGATTAATTCTGGCCAATGAATTTTTGATTTCCTGGAGGCCCATAAGCCGATCACGAATATGGTAACTGCCGCAGATGCAAAGGCGAGATATACGGGAAGCCAATGCGCAAATGCATTTCCGAGCAGAATATATAACAACATTCCCGAGGCAATGCCAGCTATTAGGCGTTCACGTTTAAAAAATCGTCCGCTATGGACGACTAAAAGCCATCCGCCCACTGCCCAAAAGAACGAGAAGATCATGAAGAGCAGGAGAGCTGGAATACTTGTGGTTCTAAGCCAATACATAAGACCTCACAGGAACAGATTATAATAGCGCACGGTTATATTCTAAACCGGACTAATCATTCAAAGTATACAATGAATTCAACTCATCAAACCATCGCAGAGTACCAAAAGAGTCATATTGCCCACTGGGACAAGGTTGCGCGCAAACGCGACGCGTGGCATGGCTGGGGGAAATCCTATCATCGCCGCGTGTCGGAACTCTATCGTTTTCTGGCCGGTCCGAATCAGCGCATCTTGGAGATCGGCTGTGGAAGGGGTGATTTGCTTGCATCGCTTCGACCCGCGCACGGCGTTGGCATCGACTTTTCCCCGGAAATGATTCAGCGAGCCTGTCAGCGTCACGCCGCGCTTGATGCGCTCGAATGGATCGAAGCGGATGCTCGCGATCTATCGGCTCTGCGCGGGCCGTTTGATGTGATCATTCTTTCCGATCTGGTCAATGATCTGTGGGATGTTCAAGGCGTTTTCGAACAAGTCCGGGTATTATGTGATTCTCATACCCGCCTGATTCTAAATTTCTACAGCGGACTTTGGCACTTTCCCCTCAGCGTTGCGCAACGTTTAAATCTGGCGGTTCCCATGCTTGGTCAGAACTGGCTCACCCGCGAGGATGCTTCAAACATGCTCGGTCTGGCAGGCTTTGATGTCATTCGTCAGTCGCAGGAAATTCTTTGGCCCTTTCCGCTCGGGGGCCTCGCAAACAAATTCCTTGTCCGCCTGTGGCCGTTTCGAGAGTTCGCACTTTCCAATTTTATCATTGCCAGGCCGCGTCCAGAAACAAGCAATGGACTGCCCAGTGTTTCAATTATCGTTCCGGCGCGGAACGAGTCGGGCAACATCAAAGCTATCTTTGAACGGACTCCGAAGATGGGGAGCGGGACCGAATTGATCTTTGTCGAAGGACATTCACGCGATGATACCTACACCGCCATCGAACGCGAAGCGGCGGCTCATCCTTCGACTTCGAGTTTGCTCCTGCGTCAAACNNCATCGGCAAAGCGGACGCGGTGCGCCTCGGATTTGCGAAAGCTACGGGCGACATCCTGATGATCCTCGATGCTGACTTGACGGTTCCACCCGAAGACCTGCCGCGATTTTATGAAGCCCTTCGTTCGGGCCGCGGAGAATTCATCAATGGCGTGCGCTTGGTCTATCCGATGGAGAAGGAAGCGATGCGCGGTTTGAACTTCATCGGAAATAAATTTTTTAGTTCAGCTTTCTCATGGCTGTTGGGGCAACATATCAAGGATACGTTATGCGGAACGAAAGTTTTGTGGCGCAAGGATTACGAATTGATTGCCGCCAACCGTTCCTATTTCGGCGACTTCGATCCCTTCGGAGATTTCGATTTGCTCTTCGGCGCGGCAAAGCTGAATCTTAAAATTATCGACCTGCCCATCCGTTACCGCGAACGGACGTATGGCTCGACCAACATCTCGCGCTGGAAACACGGCTGGCTTTTATTGCGGATGGTTTGGTTTGCGGCGCGCAGAATAAAGTTTGTTTAATTCATCCACAGATTATACAGATTACACCGATTTTTCTAATCTGGGTCATCTGTGAAATCTGTGGTTTTTATTTGCAGGCGGAAACATCCAGCAAGCGGCGAAAATCTTTGCGATAATCCGTCAGGCTGTGAATGCCGTCCACTTCGAATAATTTCTTAACACAAGATTGCTGCAGCGCGGCTTGCTNNCGGATTTGGTGCGGATCGGGGTTGGCAAGCAACGCCTGCCATTCCGGTTTGGGCACATACCATGTGACGGAGGAATCCGTCGCGCGGCCAAAGATGGTCGGACCTTGATACATGGAAGGATCAAGCACCAAACTTCCAGGCTTTAATGTATTCCAATATTTATTCGTCACCTTTACATCCAGATCGCTGATGAATGTAGTGGTAACCGGTTTTTGAATCGAAATCAATTGGATACCGAACAACATCAAGCCCGCAAAGATCGTAATCAATCCGCCAACCACCAACGCACCGCGCCAAGCGTCGCTCTTTTTGCGCGCCCATATCCAAAACAACGGAACCGCGTAAAGCGTGCAGGCAAATAAACGTCCATCTAACAAACGCGGCGTAGCAGTGTAAAGCGGGCCTTTGAACGCCACAAACAACGATGGCACACTCCATGCAAACGTTCCGATCAATGCGGCTTCAACCCAATTCTGCGCGCGCAGCGTTTTCCATCCCCAAACGATGACCAATGGCAGCGCAAGAATGATCGGTCCGATTTCCGTCAAGGCCACAATCAATTGCGAGAAATTGAATAAGGATAAAGCGCCAAAGTGAGCGGAGATGACGGACGGAGGCCAGACGAGGTTTGGAGTCGCATCGAAGTACGAGCCGCCGCTTCCGGGTCCGGACGTGAAGCGGGCGCGTACGATTTCAGTGAACATCCCGCCTTGAATAATCGCCGCCAAACCAACCGGCACAAGGACAATGATCCAGCGCAATAGACTGGACGGCAATTTCCATGAACGGCGCGAAATCATCCAAACGATCACTGCAAGAACAAAGCCAAGCCCGATCAATCCAAACATCACTTCATTTGCCAACGCCAGCGATGAAAATAATATAAACGTAATCACGCCCGCAAATGGATTCCGCCAACGCTGTGCGGTGAGTAGCAAAAGCAAAACGATGACAAAGGCCATACCGGAGATTCCGGTAAAACCATTCATCACATACGATTGAAAGATGCCGCTGTGAAACGCAAACGGAAATGGAATGGGGCCATTGCCGTCGATCTTCCAATTCGAAAGCATGGCGCGCATGAGATCGGGCGCGGTCACGTTTGCAGAACCGATGAGCGTGATTTGATTCGAGATGATCTGCAGGATGGGTTGAGGCAATAATAATAACAGCCAGCGCGCTCCGCCTGCGAACATCAACATCACGCTCGTCAACACGGAAGCGACACTATTGTGAGTCATGCGATGTGCCCACAGCCACGCTAGCATCAATGGCAATGCAATGATCAATCCGCGCGAGGCATCCAGCGCGGTCCATGGGAACATGTTTCCAAGCCGCATGAACTGAGCCGCGAATAAGAGTAATAAATAATGATAGTTAAAGCTGAAATGCGGATCGAGCGCGAAATGTGGAGGAATATCGCCGGTTGCCATTAGGGAAATGGTGGGAAGGTTTTGATAATCGTCGAAGAGCGCCAGTCCGCGCCCGATGGAGATAAAGAGAATCGTCAGCAAAAAAAGAATCAGCCATGGGCTGAGCGAAAAAGAAAAATTGATCTTGACGCTTTTGCGTTTCATCAGAATGACTGCAATCAAGCCGCCCAGCAATGTCAACACTGCGGCGAGCCAGAATGCAATCACAACAGGCATCGTATGAGCCAAAACATTGGCAAGCCATGATTCAGCGACAAGCCCGATGCCCAACCCAATCATCGCGGTTTCATCGCGGCGAAGACGAAACAAGCTGGCGGCCAACAACCATCCGCCGACGATCCATAGCAAAGCCCACAAAACCAATGAAAGGAATCCGTTCATTTGAGAAACTTTTGGCAGCCGGATACATCCTGACGCGGGACAAGCAATTGCACATTGATATTATCGTACGTTGCCAATGGCTGATAGAAACAAAGCGTCGGCTTCGAGACCCAATCCACCCAATCGTTATTCTCGTCCGAAAAAGCGCCGCTGGTGCGCCGCAGTCGAAGCACTTCGATTACGATCAGGCTAAACCGTTTATTGGCCAGGTCCTGATAATAATTTTGGAAATACGCCGCGTTGCCTCCCATGGCTTGATCCATCATATATTTCTTTTCATAATCCGGCACGAACGGAATCCGATTCACATAATTAAACGTCAGCAGTTGGCGCTGATCCACCATCAGTACCAATCCCTGCTGGCTGGCATGAGAAATATAGCTATTAATATCCGCTAATTCTTGCTGCATATCCTGTGGATTGGGCAAATTCATAGTGGGATCATAAGCTGAACCACGCGGGAACGGAGTGAAGGAGTAAATCGGTAGAAAGATGGCCAAACACAACACGATTTGAAGCCAAACAGGCCAGGCGGTCACGGAAATATTATTGGAGCGCAAAAAATTGTACAAGCCAAGCGTGAAGACAAGCACCAATGTCATCAGATACATGTCCAAGTTATGGAGATCGCCTCCGCCGCCGATCTTGGAGCTGACGATCAGACCGGCGATAAAGAAACCGGTCAAGCCGATCCCAATGGCGAGCAATTGCAGCCAGTCCAATTGCCAGCGACCGGAAGCGATCCACCAGATCAAAATCGCGACCAAAGGGCCGCTATAAAGTACGGCAGTTAGAAAGACGCCCAGTGGAAGCGTTGGATTGGGTAACAGGCGATACCAAAGTAATGATTGATGGAACGTAAGATTCGTTACCGCGCCTGCGGAAAATGCGGATTGATAGCCAACGATCAAGCCGGGTAATAAACCGGCCAGAGCCAAAAGAGTCGTCGGAACAATGCGCCGGATAAAGGGTCCGGGACGAGGCGGATAATACAAAATCAAGTCAATCAAAATGGCCCAACCCGCCGTTACCGGAATCCAAGTCCAGCGGCTCAATCCCACATAGATGCTGGCTACCGCGATCGAAACCGCGCGCAACCAAAAAGATCGGGAGGACATAAACGCAAAGACAATAATCGCGGCCAGCATGAACGGGGGATGAAGAGGAGCCTCAATGATGAAAAACAATGTCAACCACAAAACAAAAACGGAGCGGAGATAAACATTATTTATTTTTCTTGCCAGGATCCATGCCGCCAAAAAAGGAAAAGCGACTCCAAGGATAACATCCCATAGACGAAGGAACTCAATGGACAAACCCGGAAAAAGAAAAAGCGATCCCATTAAAACATAAGAGCCTGGAGAACCATAAGGATTGACGATCGTTCCGGAATAATTGTAAAGATGCTGACCGAACAGCAGAGAGTCTTCGTAAATGCGATCTCCCTCCGACCAGCCAATGGAAAACGGATACGCGGTTACGGATAGGGACGCCTGTACCAAAGCCGATATCAATGCCAATGCAAAAGCGCTGATCAATAATGTTTTGGCTGAAATTAAATGATCGCCATTTTTATTCAACATGATAGCAGCCAGAATCAATTCGATCAGGAGGAACGAAAAGCGTATATTAGGATTGGTGACATAAACTCTGGCGCCGGCCAACCCATAAAATAACACGGGACCGCACAGCGCCAACGCGACGATCAGCCAGCGCGGCCAGCCCAGCCGGTTGCGGAACGCGACCAAACCCTTAACAAACTTTTGGCCCGAGGAGAAAAAAAAGTAGACGGCCAAAAGCACAAGGATTAAATAGCCAAGGAGTACTGCGAGACGATAAACTAACGCCTGTGTAAAAAGAAGGCGCATTTCCAGAACGATGCGCGGAAAAAGAAACAAGCTGAGTGCAAAGATAAATTCTTCCCAACTGTTGAAAGGTCGGCGGTGAGGCGAAACCAGCATAACGATCCATGCCGTGAGGCCAAGGGAAAAGATCAATTGCAGCCACGGACCAGTCAGCACAAATTGCCACGGTGAGTAAAGATAGAACCAGACAACGGATAGAATTAACGCGGCGGCTCCCAGCCAGCGCATCCAGCCTAAACGCTCAAGCCATTTTGCGATACTTTTCAAAAGGGAAGAGTCAAAGAAGCAAAAGACAAGGACAAGGAATCCTAAAATCAAAAGGGCGATGTAAGCGAGGATGGTCAACAGACCTTCGATGGAAAGAAGCGTTCCCCAATCCTGCTGGATATTGAAAACGATGAGTATCTCAACGATGGCTGAAAGCGCGGAAAAGACGAGTCCTGTTAAGAAAAACCAGCGAGTGGAATTCTTTGATAAATTGATCATTCCGACCTTTCGTTAGGAGAAATAGATCCAGAATCTTTCCGATGAAATAAAGCTTGAGAAGGCAAATATAGAAGCAAAACCAGGTTGAATAAATATGAACTGACGCGCAGTCCAACGCTGACAGCAGCCATCTGCGAAGCAGGAATTCCAAAGAGGCCATATAGATATATCTGGCTGGTTTCTGCCACTCCAAGTCCGCCAAAAACCTGAATCGGAAGCCAGGAGATGAGTTGAATCCAGGAATTCACAAAAACGAGAACGGAAGCAGGAACGATCAACGAAAAAGCGCGCAGACTGGCATAAACCCATGCCATAGTCAACGCCATGTAAACCAGCGAGCAAATTATCGCCGTTTGAATCAGTCTCAATACCATCATGCCGTTCTGTTCAGCAAGGAATTGTAATACTTCAAGGCCGCGCTGAGTGAATGAAAAGCGCTCCAATTGCAAGCGGTCCGCCAGCGTGCGGATTGCTTCGACAAATTTTTGTCGCAGGACGATCAATGCGACAAACGCTCCGATTGCCAGCGGAATAACAATGAGAACAGTGAGCGTTGCAATTCCCAGGCCGGAGATGCTATTCCGTAACAAGAAACCGGCAACCAACAACATGAACCATACAACCACCAAGTCGCCGATCTTCGCAATGACGAAGGTTGCCGATGCTCTTCGCAGTCTGACCCCTTCATCTACCGTGAACATGGTTAGGTATGAAGCGATGCCTGCCCCTGTCGCAATAAAATTCGTGATCGCGTTTTGTACGACGACAATCGAAAGCACACGCGGATAAGGCGCCTGCCTGCCGGACAATATATAGTATTGCATGGCTTTCATCATCGTCATCAAAAAGAACAGCACAAAACTGATAACAAGCCATAAAAAAGAAACGCGCCTGAATAAATCAATAATATCATTTACGCTGGTTTTGGAAAAAACAAACCAGACCAGCAGTACGGCAAGGATATACTTGAAAATATTCCAGATACGTTTGGATAAAGACATACCATATATCTCAGGCAAAGTTTTTTCACTCTGTAGAAAATGACAAGTGGTATTAAAGTGATTGATTGACGATTATCAGCCGCGCCGTTCCGCCAATATCGTCACTGGCGATCCCATCAAGCGCAACAAACCCATGACTGCAAACGTGCGTTCTGCATTTGCGGTAAAGCGAGGCGAAGCTATTAATTTATGAAATGCAATCGGCAATACAAATTGGCGGTGTGATTTTGTGATTTCAAAGCCGTTTGAATGTAATGCCGAGCGCACCGAGCCGGTACGAATTACATGATACGCCTCCACGCGGCGGCCGGCAAGCTGGGCCGCCTTCCGCGTGATCGTTTGAAGAGCGGCAAAACTGATCGATGGCGGATAATCAAAGATCACGCGTTGACGCGCCACGCGGCACATTTCGGCGATGCAACGACGCCAATCCGGAGTGTGCATCAACATCCGCAGGCTAACCGCTACATCACAAGATCGATCTGGAAAATCTAATGAGTGCGCATCGCCGCGCAAAAACTTTATATCAAGATTTGCATCTTCCGCATGCTTCTGTGCTACCTTAAGCATTTCAGCAGAGGCGTCAACGCCTGTCACGTGCGCGCCGCGCTTTGCAATTGCCAAAGCCGCGCGCCCAGTGCCTGTTCCGATATCAAGAACACTTGCATTATGAACGTCCCCGAGGAAATCAAAAAGAACGCGCTCCTGCATCTCAACAATCAATTGGCCGATGGGTCCGCCAAAATGCGAATCATCGAATCGCTCGGCGGTCGCGGAATCGGCATAAATGCTGTAGCTATAATGTGGATTGTTTTTAGAACGGCGCACGTTATCTCTTCAAGTTTCCAACAGATCTTTGGAGAATATTCTCGTATCGCTGGGCAACATGGGCCCAGCTAAATGACGATTCGACTCTCTGGCGCGCCGCGCGTCCCATTTGCTCCCGCATCTGCGCCTCGACCAGGAGCGGCCTCAGCGATTCTCGTAGCGCATCCACATCTTCGGCTGGAACCAGCCTTCCCGTTTCGCCATCTACAACCAATTCTTCATTGCCTGCAATTTTAGTTGCGACAACTGGCAAGCCGCTTGCCATGGCTTCCAAGACGGCATTCGGCATACCTTCATGCCTCGATGGGAATAAAAACAAATTCGCCGCGGCATATTGTTCTTTAATTTGTTCCGATGAAAGCCAGCCCAAAAAGCGGATGCGTTCGTTTATGCCATATTCTTTCGACATCGCTTTTAACATCGGCATCTGCGGCCCGTCCCCGGCAATCGTCCAGATCCATTCCAAATCTTTCAACTGCGATAAGGCGCACATCGCCAGGTCAAAACCTTTTTGATATACCACGCGTCCCGCCGATAGAATGCGCGGCGGCGACCAATCGCGATTGGGTGTTGTAAATTGCGAGGTATCCACACCGTTGGAGATAATAGGAATTGTATAACGCGAATCAAATGCAAGCGCAAGCTTCTGTAAACCATTACTGTTTGCAATGATTGAATCGGCGTTTCCCCAAATCAAATGTAAAAACGGCGCGGCCAGTTTATGATAGATGCGAAAATCATAGGGACGAAAGCCGGGCACATCTCCGCCGCGCAAGGAAACAACATAAGGGATTCGATAAAGCCATTTCAACAGTAATGCGACTGCACCGGAAGGTAATCCGAAAAAAGCCAAAGTGATATCCGGCTTGAATGGACGGATCAAACTAAAAGTCCGGAAAGAGGCGCTGAAGATAAATGAAATTTGTTCAAAGGCGTTGGAGCGATCCATCCTGCGGCGCAACGTGGACTGGCGAATGACTTCTACTCCGTCACGCGTTTCCTCAAAAGGCAAATCATTCCAGTGTGATGTCAGAACCAAAACATCATGACCGCGCTGGACAAGCATACGCGCGATGTTTGAACTGGCATTGCCGGCACCGCCGCCGATCGGGGGATATTCACTATTGATGAGCAGAATTTTCATCGGATCAAGAATGCTCTTCGGGCTTTTCCAATAGAATCGCGTTAAGGAAACACCAATTGGGATAAGCCAGCAGCCGATTATAAAGATTATGCAAGCCAATGACATGGGATGGCCTGATCACAGTCAATACTGAAAGCATCGGGAAAGTTGGAAAGATTCCCCTGCGCCAACGAATATGGAAATGCTTTTCAAACATTTTCACATATTCGATGATGGGACGATCACCGGGATGCCGGTCAATGCCGGAAGTTCGTACGAGCTTGCCGGAAAAGAAAAATGAAATGCGCGAGGCGAGATGCGCCAGATTGGGAACGGTGATCAGCGCTTTGGCGCCCGGCTTTAGAATCCGCGCAAATTCAGCAACGGCGCGTTCCTGATCCCAATAGGGAAGATGCTCCAGCACATCGAGGCACATCAACACATCCACCGATTCGTCCGCCAGACCGGTTTCGAGAAAACTCCGCTGAACAATGTATTGGGAGGAATAATTCAAATCCATGCCGTTGATTTGATAACCCCTTTCGCGGTATTCATTGACCAGCACGCCCTCGCCGCAGCCCATATCATAGATGGACGCGCTTTTATCGCACCCATCCAGGAATTTATGGGCGAGCGTCATCTTCTCGAGATAGACCGGCAAATAGGGCCAGTCTTTTCTCAGATGGACATGATAATCTCCGCGGTCGGCGTATTCACCAGAACGTTTCACTATGATCCTCGATGGAAAATATTATGGACAGGATTCCGTACCCGCGGTCTTGGGCGCATAAACCTGAAGATTATTGCTTGGCAGACTTAGAATAGGCTGGTATTCGCACAGAATGGGAGCCGCGATATCTTGACTCCAGGCATTGTTCTCCTCCGAAAACGCCTCGCCTGTTTTGATGCCGGTATTCAGCTTCCGTGAAACGATCAATGCAAAACGATGCTGGTGAAGATCGGAATAAAACCTGGAAAGCGCCGGTTGATTATTCGACATCGCAATTTCCATCAGTTCCACAAGTTCATCATCCGGCACGAGCGGCACATCGCGGATGTAATCAAACGCGACCAGTTGGCGTTCCGAAATAAAGAGAACTTCGCCCCCATGCGCCGCGGCCGGNNTGCGACAGCGGCTTGCAGTTTCGATATATCGGCTTGTGCCTGACGATTATTATACGTGACCCATGGACGGACATAATCAAGCGGAAAAATAAATGGAATGAGTATTGCCAGAACCAAAACCGGCCAGGGAATCGTGCCCCATTCCGCATTGCCAGATTCAGGTCGGACCTGGTTCGCGAAAAAATAAACTGCGATGATCTGTAATAGGACTTCGTATGAATCCAGGTCATGCAGGTCCGCGCCGCCGCCGATCTTGACACTGACCACCAAACATCCAATGAACAAAACCAATAATATTAATCCCAGGCTAATCACACGAATTGGATGCAGATGATGTAATCGGCCGCGCAGGGCAAACCAAAGTCCGAGCCACAATGGAAGCGAGATCAAAATGATTCCCGGCAAAATTCCAAGCGGAAACGCGGGACTCGGCAACAGTCGATTCCACAATAACGATGAAGTCAAACTGGAACGGAATAAACTTGTGTCTTTGTTACCGGAAATAAAAACATAAAATGCCTGACCTGCGAACGCGCTGACCAATCCAAGCACGCCCCACATCAACGGCTTGACCAAATATCTCCAAACGTTTTTCGATTCGGCAACCGGCTGTTCAAGAAGATATAAAGCCGCGGCCAACGCCGCCGGAATCGGATACCAATTCACGCCGCTCATCCCCGCCCAAACCGACGCGGCCAACACGGCGATCAGTGATCGCCAGGGATGTTTCATCTCGACGCCCCACAAAATGATGATGACACAAATTTGCAAGTAGTAATAAACTGGGCCTTGCAAAAGATAAATAAAGCTCCAACATGCAACCAACCAAGTCAATGCTTTATTGCTGAGATGCAAACGGCGCACAAGAAGCCACGAAGAAAGGCTGGTGATCCCGAGCCATAAAAACACCTGCCAAATTCGGTGTGCCCAAAGCGGAAGTCCGCGAATCAAAAAGGGAATTGCCATCAGAATATATCGCGTGGCATGCCACGGAGAAAGTGGCACTTTCATCCCATACAGAGATTGACTTAACCACAATGAGCCATAATAAAAACGGCTCGTCTCGGAGTAATCAATGGAAAACGGATCCGTGGTTACCACCAGCAGATTCTCATAGACCTGATAGGCAACCACTTGAATCAAAACCACCGATGCAAAAGACGCCGCCCAGGAAGAAGATGTTGCCCATTTCCATACCAGCACTTGAAACAGACATATCCACCAAAAGACCCAGAGTAAGGGAAAAAATTCTGGCAGGGTTCTGCCATAGATATATAGCTTGACCAATGGAGGCAGGAAAGCAACTGCGATCAATGGAAGAAATGCAAGCCAGCGCCATGCGGCATTTGACTTTATATTTTCAAGCCGCTGAAAGAAATTATCGGCACTGCCGGTTTGCAAACCATAAAACAGGAATGCGCTTCCTATAATCGTGATGATGTACCCAAGAAACAAAATCGTCCATTTGGAATGCCAGAGCGATACATCCATCGCCGAAACGCGCGTGAATGTTTGAGCCAATGCAATCAGCCCGATAAAAATCCCAAAGCCGAGATAAGTCTGCCAAAACGTCTTCGATGAGATGGATTTCATATCAAACTTTAGACTCGGGTTCTTCGCGCTCCGTATCCATGGCAGACAGGATGGCCGGCATATAAATTGCGCCCGGTAAGCTGGCGACCATGTAGAAAACACGGATCAGCACCGCCAGTGTGAGACTGGCCGCCAAACTGATCCCACCCACCCTGGAAAACAAAAAGGTCAATGAAAGATCCTGCACGCCATATCCGTTGATGGAAATTGGAATCAACGTGACAAAATAAGAGATGCTCCACAAACCAACGATCAAGCCGAAGGACATGTGTTCGCCCAATGCGGAAACAAGAATGGCAAGCGCAATGCAGGTGCAAAGCACATGTCCCCACGTGCAGGCCAGCGCCGCAAATAAAGCCAGCGGCTTTTTAAACCATATCGAAAACGTTTGCAAGGTTCGTTTGGTGAAATTCCACACCTTTTGAAAGATGGGCGGCGCTGTAATCGCTGACGCGGCGGAAGCCGGCATGAGAACATGCCATGCCGGAATCAAACCGAAAGGCAATGTAAAGATCATTGCCAGCGCGCCGATCAATCGGTCCGCGACCAATGAAGCGAGGCTAACAGCGCGGTCATATCCCAGTTGCATCGCGCCCGCGAGTCGAACCACATCGCCGCCGATCGTCGTCGGCAAAAAATTATTGGAGAACAAGCCGGTAAATGTGAGCGCAAGCGCATCGGAGAAGGAAATCTTAACGTTTCCGGAGCGGAGCAGAATATACCAACGTATCACAACGCAAACGCGTGAAAGCAAAATCAGCAGAAACGCAAGCAGCATCTGTGAAAACGAAATTTGTTTGAACGCGGCGGCAATTTCGCTCCAGCCCTGACCGCGCACCAGCAAAACAATCAGAACGATGGCCAGCAGTGTTCCCGCGAATCGAAGAAGGAAGCGGCGATTGTCCGAAAGCCAATCCGTCATTTGCGTCCCTTTTTCCCTTCGATGATTTCTCTCACCGTATAAGTGGGCTTGCGCTGAGACTCGTGATACGTGCGCACGAGAAGTTCCGCAATCAATCCCATCAGAATGGATTGAAAGCCAAGAATTAAAAACATAATGGCCAGCGGCAAAAGCGGCGAGGCGGTCACGGAAGTGCTTGCGATAATCTTACGGGCAAAGAGATATGCAAGAGTCACAAAGCTTGCAAGCATCAACACGATGCCCGTGCCGCCGAACAAGCGGATCGGTTTGTTTCCATAGCTCAGCAGGAATTTGACAGTGAACAGGTCGAGCAGAACCTTCACCGTCCGCTCCAAGCCATATTTTGCGGTTCCATGAAGACGCGGATGGTGATGAACTGGAAGCTCTGCGATGCGCGCGCCGACCGAATGGGCAAAGACTGGAATGAAACGGTGAGTCTCGCCATACAAATGAAATTCATCCAGCACTTCGCGGCGGTAGGCCTTGAGTGTACAGCCGTAATCGTGCAGATGGACTCCGGTGACCCATGAGATCAAACCGTTCGCCGCCACCGAAGGCAGGGTGCGCGTGATATCATCTTTTCGATCCTTGCGCCAGCCGCTGACCACATCGTAGCCTTCGTTAAGTTTCGATAACAACATTGGGATGTCGGCGGGATCGTTCTGGAGATCGGCATCCAACAAAATAACGACATTGCCCTTCGCATGATCAATGCCGGCTGAGATCGCCGCCGTTTGTCCAAAGTTGCGGCGGAATACGATCACGCGAACGTGTTGATCTTTCTTAGCCAATCCACGCAGCACTTCCAGACTTTTATCCCTGCTTCCGTCATCCACAAAGATCGCCTCCCATGATTCCTTCAGCGGTTTCATGGCTTTCGAGATCTCATCGAAAAGGATGGGCAGGTTTTCTTCCTCGTTATAGACAGGAATGACGAGAGAAAGATAAGTCACAGAATCTCCTGATTGCGAACGAGCGGTTTCAACCGTTCCATATCTGCATCAACCATCATATGCACCAGCTGCTTGAAGTCCATGGTCGGCTCCCAGCCAAGAACACTGCCGGCCTTTCTCGGGTCTGATACCAGCAAGTCCACTTCTGCCGGGCGATAGTACAACGAGTCTTGAACAACGTATTGATTGTAATCCAGTCCAACGCAGCCAAAGGCCAGTTCGCAAAACTCGCGCACCGAATGTGTCTCGCCGGTACCGACCACATAATTATCGGGCTTTTCATGTTGCAGCATGAGCCACATGGCCCTGACGTAATCGCCTGCAAAGCCCCAGTCGCGGCGCGACTCCAAGTTGCCGAGACGCAATTCCTTGCCCAAGCCCAGCTTGATGCGCACTGCCGCGTCCGAAATCTTGCGCGTGACGAATTCCAGCCCCCGGCGCGGACTCTCGTGGTTGAACAAAATTCCCGAGACCGAAAACAAGTTGAACGATTCGCGGTAATTCACCGTGATCCAATGGCCGTACGCTTTCGCCACGCCATATGGACTGCGCGGATAGAACGGCGTCGTTTCCTTCTGCGGAATCTCCAATACTTTCCCAAACATTTCGCTGGATGAGGCCTGATAGAATCGGATCTTTGGATTGATAAAACGGATCGCTTCCAAAAGACGAGTCACACCCAGCGCGGTCACGTCGCCGGTCAGCACCGGTTGATTCCATGAAGTCGGCACAAAGGATTGCGCCGCGAGATTATAAATTTCATCCGGCTTGTATTCTTCCAGCATCGAGAGCAGGGAACCTTGATCGGTCAAATCGCCCTGGATGATGGTGATGTCATCCAATAGATGCTGAATCCGTTCATAGGTCACGGTGCTGGCGCGGCGCGCCATTCCAATGACGCGGTATCCTTTTGAAAGCAGTAGTTCGGCAAGATACGAGCCATCCTGTCCGGTAATTCCCGTGATGAGGGCAGTGGACATTTAACTCCTCTTCAAATCAACTCAAAATTCAAGAGTTGAATTATAAACCCTCTCACGAACGCGTCAAGCGGGACCCGGAAGCGGCGCGGCGATCCCAGAGCCATCCCCCGCCGATGATCCCAACGCTGACCAGCACGATCAAGCCGATCATCAGGAAGAACGGGATTTGTCCTCCCCAATGATAATAACGGCTGAGATACCATTGCAGGAAGATCAACACCGCCAGCACTTCGACCGCGGCAATGCGCGGCAG
>PLNY01000424.1 GCA_003141915.1 Anaerolineae bacterium
AAAAGCGGAATGTCTCCGTACTTCATTCTACGTCAAGCGCTTCCATATAAAACTCTTCACCAGCGATAATCTTTGCGCCCACTCCGCCGCAATTGGGGCAGACGATTTCGCCGCCGTTGGGATGATATTTGGTAAAACAGCTCATGCACTGAGCTTCGGTTTGGACAGGACGGAAATGCAGGACTGCGCCTTCCGCCAGTGTTCCTTTGCTGAGATCGTCCCAATAGAATTGCACCGAGTCATGGGTGTATGTTGATATCTCGCCCACCACGAGATATAAATTGGTGATGCGTTTGGCTTTGGCCTCGTTCGCTTTTTGAATCGTCTTTTCAAGAATAGCTTGTGTTGCATAAAGTTCGTGCATGATAAACAACCTCGATGATTTTAGAATGTTACATCAGGTCGATCTATAAGCCGCACATCGTCCCTTCAATAGGGATTTGTAAAACGATTTCGGAAACAATACCTCAGGTCGATCTATAAGCCGCATTTTGTAAAACGAGCCGCACAGGTTTACACTCTTGCGAGTTTCATCCCTGCCCGTTTGTTTTGGCGATCATCTATCTATGCAGTCTACCCGAGACTCAAAGGAACGGGCCGCTCCATTGTCTCTGCTTGACCTTGCTCCCGACGGGGGTTGCCTGGCCGCTCACATTACTGCGAACGCCGGTGGTCTCTTACACCGCCTTTTCACTTTGACCGCTTGCGCGGCTACTTGTTTCTGTGGCCCGATACGACAGATCACTCCATCCCGGGATTTCCCCGGCGTCGTGCCCTATTGAGTACGGACTTTCCTCGACTCAGCGCTTTCACGCGGAACCGCGACCGCCCAACCGGCCTGAGGCTTGTTCATCATACACGCGAGAGGAGGATGAGTCAACTCTATTCGCAGGGTTTTTTTAATGTAAAATAGAAGTGTTATTATCCTTTTCTCGAGGAATCGCTTTGAGCAGTGTACCCGGAAAATATATCATTGGACTAACCGGCAACATCGCCACCGGCAAAAGCGTGGTACGCAGAATGCTGGAGCATCTCGGCGCTTATACCATTGATGCAGATGCTTTGTCCCACCGCGCGATCGCAAAAGGCGCGCCGGGCTATCAGCCCATTATCAATGAATTCGGTAAATGGATCCTGGATAAAGACGGCGAAATTGACCGGAGCAAACTGGCAAGCGTTGTATTTCACGACCTGGGCGCGCTGGCCGAACTGGAAGGTATCATTCATCCGCTGGTTGGACAGGCTATCAGTGTATTGGTAAAACGTGCCAGCCAGCCCATCGTGGTGATCGAAGCGATCAAACTGTTGGAAAGCGAATTGCAAAAAGCGTGTGACAGCATCTGGGTGACGTACGCGCCGGAAGAGGTCCAGATCGAACGATTGATTCGCAAGCGCAATTTGACGCGCGACGACGCCCAGAATCGTATCAGTTTGCAGGCCGTTCAGGGAGAAAAGATCGCGGCGGCCAATGTCGTGATTCGCAATACCGGTTCGTATGATGACCTATGGAAACAGGTTGCCGCGATCTGGAAACAAATTTCACCCGCGACCACCGAAATCACACAACCTGCGACCATGAATCAAGGCGCCGGGGATTTCGTCGTGGTGCGGGGCAAGCCCAGAAATTCCGAATCGATCGCCAAGTTGATCAATCACTTAAGCAAAGGCGGGAAAAATTTATCCGGCGATGACGTGATGGCAAGCTTCGGCGATAAAGCGTATATGCTTCTTCAACTTCAAGATCGGCTGGTAGGCATTGCGGGCTGGCAGGTGGAAAACCTCGTGGCGCGCACCACCGAGCTTTATGTGGAAAATGAAATTGACGCTCAAACCGGTCTCGAGATGTTGATCGCTGAAGTGGAACGCGCCTCCGGCGATTTACAATGTGAAGCGTCATTGATCTTCCCGGCGGCTGAACTTGCCAGTCTGGATTCGGTTTGGAGAAAATTAGGTTACGAACAACGCGTGCCCACTGCACTTGGAGTACAAGCCTGGCAGGACGCGGCCACTGAGTCGATGCCAAAAGGCGATACCATTATTTTATTCAAACAACTACGGCAGGATCGCATTCTGAGACCGATTTAATTTCTTTGCTTTCTTACGGCGCTGGAACATCCAGCATTGAATAACCATACGATCTAGTCAGCGGAATATATCTACAATCTCCCACAATCCGATAAGTCGTCGCAAAAAACGTGGCCGAATTTCTAAACAACATCCTTTTCATTTTCCAACGAATCAGCTGGCTCAACGCATTTGACATTCTGCTGGTCACGCTGATTTTCTATAGCTTGCTGTATTGGCTGCGCGGCACGCAGGCGATGATTTTATTGCGCGGCGTCATTCTGATTGTGGTCGCACTCGTACTGATAACGAGTCTGGTAAATCTTCCGGCGTTCTCATGGCTGGTCCAAAATTCCCTGCCGGCGTTATTATTGTCCGTGCCGGTGATCTTCGCGCCGGAAATCCGCCGCGCCCTCGAACGGATTGGACGCGCGGGGACGCTGCCATTTGCATTCAATAAAAAAACAAACCATTCTGAATTTCAACAAACTGTCCGCGCCATTGTGGCGGCCGCAGCGCGTCTATCGGCCCGTCAACACGGCGCGTTGATCATCCTGCAAAGATTGGATAATCTCGATGAATACATCCGAAGCGGCGTGAGGATGGACGCGGCGGTCACGCCCGAATTGCTTTTGCAAATCTTTTATCCGAACACGCCGCTGCATGACGGCGCGGTGATTCTTTCCGGGCCGAAAGTGGTCGCGGCCGCCTGCGTCATGCCGCTCTCCTCAAACGGAATCCTGAACCGCTCCCCCGAACGCCAAATGGGACTTCGCCATCGCGCTGCGCTCGGCATTTCAGAAGAAAGCGATGCCATCGCATTGGTTGTCTCCGAAGAAACCGGCGCAATTGCCATTGCGCACGCCGGGCGCATGATCCGCAGAATTGACTCCGAACGGTTGGAGAACATGCTCGTGGCTTTCTTTCGCCCAACCGCCAGCGAGCGCACTCCTGCCTGGTTGAGGCGTTTCATGTCATCCAATTCCGCGCACAAAGACGAGAAGCAATAATATGTTGAACCGCATCGTCGAAAATGTTCGATTGTTTCTATGGGCGTTTGTGCTGGCCCTGGCAGTATGGGTTGCGGCTGTGACATCCTCGGACCCGAATGAAGTTCGCATTTATCCGACGCCGGTCAACATTCAAATCGTCGGCCAGGATTCCAGCATGATTATCACGGGGGATGTTCCTCATCAAGTCCAAATCACCATGCGCGCACCACGCTCGGTATGGGATCAGTTAATTGCGAGGCCCGATAGCGTGCGCGCCATCCTTGATCTTTCGGGATTAAGCCAGGGCAAACACCAACTGAATCTTCAAATCCAGGTGGATGAACGTCCGGTTCAAATTACAAAGGTCAATCCCGCTTCGATCACGTTGACATTGGAATCGCTGGTCACACAAACTTTTCCGCTGAATGTAGATATCACTGGGCAGCCCGCTGTAGGCTATCAGGCCGGGGATCCAACTGTGGATGTGGAACAAGTTACTGTTAACGGTGCCCAATCCCTCGTCTCGCGCGTGAAGCGGGTGGGCATTTCAGTCAACCTGGGTGGAACGCGTGAAGGAATTTCTTCGTCTGCTTCCATCGCCGCATACGATGCGACCAATCAAGTTGTGAATGGCATTAACATCCAGCCGCAAACCGCGCACATCACTCTGCCCGTCAGCCAAGAGAGCGGCTTTCGTGACCTGGCCGTTAAAGTGGTGGTGCGCGGACAAGTCGCAAATGGGTATCGCTTGGACAACATCTCGGTTTTTCCGCCGGTGGTGACTGTTTATTCATCGGACCCTGAATTGGTAAGTTCATTGCCCGGCGCGGTCGAAACAAAACCGCTCGATTTGCAAAACGCAAACAATAATATCAATACGAGTCTCGGACTGAATTTGCCTTCGGGTGTTTCAGTGATTGGCGATCCAAGCGTTTCGATTCAAGCAGGCATATCAGCCATTGAAAGCAGTCTCACTTTGTCCGGAGAAAATGTGGAAGTCACCGGTCTGCCCTCCGACATGAGCGCGCAAATCTCACCGGCCGCCGTGGACGTAATCGTTTCGGGACCGCTTCCATTACTTAACACCCTGACGCATCAGGATGTTCGCATCATCGTTGATGTAACTGGATTGAACGAAGGCACACACCAATTAACGCCGAATGTCCAAATATTGATTTCGGACCTGCAAGTCGAATCGATTCTTCCCGGAACCGTGGAAGTGACCCTCGCTCCAAACCTGAATCCAACGCCTACGCCTTGATCCGCAAAACGCGTTGCGCACAAAAACAGCGCATGAAAGTGTTGTATACTTGGCCTCTTTCATGATAAAAAGGAATTATGCCTAAACCTCTTGTCGCTCTCGTTGGTCGTCCCAACGTGGGCAAAAGCGCTCTCTTCAACCGCCTCGTCGGCGAACGCCTCGCCATTGTGGATGACACGCCCGGCACAACGCGTGATCGCCTTTACGCGGAGTCCGAGTGGAATGGCCGCGCGTTTGGTGTGATAGATACCGGCGGCATAGATCCAACCCACGGCGGAAAGACTCCGCTCTCGATTGGATCTTCAGATTTCATTGACGAGATCAAAGCACAGGCATTGATCGCCGCGCAGGATGCGGATGCCATTTTATTTGTCACGGATGGCGAGGCGGGCGTCACGCCACCGGATCGCGAGGTCGCTGAAATCTTACGCCGCCATCAGAAAAAGAATCCCGATGGAAGTTTTCATCCGCCGATCTTTGTCGTGGTCAACAAATGTGAGTCGCTCGAACGGCGCGATGCGGCTGGTGAATTTTACGAACTGGGACTCGGCGAACCATATCCCATCTCCGCAATACACGGTACGGATACCGGCGAATTGCTGGATAAGCTCGTTGCTCGTTTTCCTGAAGCGGAACACGAAGAAGACGAGACCATCAAGATTGCCATCGTTGGAAAACCCAACGCCGGGAAGTCGAGCCTGCTCAATAAATTGGTTGGCAAAGAACGCACCATCGTCAGCCCGATTGCGGGGACAACGCGCGATGCGGTGGATACCCGGTTCGAATACGCAGGCTTGCCGCTCACGCTGATTGATACGGCCGGCATCCGCCGCCGAGGCAAGATCGAACACGGCGTGGAACAATACAGCGTTCTGCGTTCCTTCAAAGCCATCGAACGCGCGGACGTCGTGTTATTGATGATCGATGCGACGACCGGCATCACCGCACAGGACGCGCACATCGCCGGTTTCATTCTCGACGAATGGAAATCGTGCATTGTGCTGGTCAATAAATGGGATGTGATCGAAAAAGACAATGAGACGATGGATCAATTCACGCGCCAGATCCGCGCCGATTTGAACTTCGTAGATTATGTGCCTTTATTATTTATCTCCGCCAAATCGGGCCAGCGCGTGGATCAAGTCTTGCCGCTGGCTCTACGCGTTCAGGAAGAGCGGTTGGCACGATTGACCACATCCAAGATCAACAAGATTTTGGTCGAGGCGCAGGACGCGCAAGCCGCCCCGTCGCATGCGGGACGACAACTTAAAATATTCTACGGCACCCAAGTCCGTTCCGATCCGCCGACGTTCATGATCTACGTCAACGAGCCGAAGCTGATGCACTTTAGTTACATGCGTTTTCTTGAAAACCGATTGAGAGCGGAATATGGTTTCGTTGGAACGCCGATTCGAATCGTGGCGAAGGGAAGAAGAGAAAAATAAAACAAATGACCGTCATCCAAAAGATGACGGTCATTTTTGTTTCACCAAAGCTATTGCGTAAACGCAAACGTCGAGACGATATTCGAAAAGACAGCCGACTCGGCGCTCATGTTGAATGTCGGCGGCGGCGTTGTATAGTTTCCAGGGTTGGTCGAATGCAGAGTGAAGCTGAGACTGATGCAATTCGTGCCTTTGAGAGTCGAATATGCGACCCAATCGTAAGTGTTGCCCGCGCCAGAATTCGTTCCGCTTTCCTTGACGAAGTTGATTCCGTTGATGCTCACTTGCTGAGATTGGAACGAGCCCGGAGTATATCCCTGAGTCAATGGACTGGAACAGGTCGTGGCATTGGTCGCCACATTCACATCTAAATATTTTTCAACCAGGTTTGTCCCAGGCGTGAAGGGCAATGTGATGTGCGCGCCGGTTGTCGTCTGGTTGCTGATCTGTCCCTGGCCGGGGTAAGTGAATTGGAAGCTATACGTTTGATTGGTATATGTATTAGAGTTGGCTTGAGGCGTGCCCGTCGCAAGTGTTGGTGTTGCGGTTAAAGTTGGAGCCGGGGTGCTAGCGCTGGTCGGTGTCGCAGAAACGGGCGAAGCGCTGGTCGGCGTTGCGGAAACGGCTGAAGCGTTGTAAATCATCGGCGCAACCCACAACGCGCGGTCGCCGATTGGAGACCCGGCAGAAAGAACCGTGAGAATGAACTTCACGTTCTGACCGACCAGCCGACTCAGGTCAATATCGGCCTGGCCATACAATCCATCATATTTCTCCGCCCACGCCCAGAGGGTTTGAATTGAATTGCTTCCGATTTGATAATCCAAGCGGAAGACCACATAACAGGACGGGTCGTTATAGGAACAATTGACAATGGAGCGGAAACGATCGCCAGGCTGAACGGTATAGCCTGGATAAAACCCCTGGATGTAACCGTTGTAAATATTTTGCGGGAACGTGATCATACCCAAGCCTGAATAGACTGTGCCATTTTCCAACGTGGGATTAGTCACCTGCAATACGAAACCTTTCGGATCGCCATCGGCTCCGGGACAAGGAAGCGTGCCTGCGCCTGAAAACCAAGTTCCGGAACAGGCATTCGCCGCGAAGTCATAGACCATGCCGGCAGTCGATAC
>PLNY01000038.1:0-2568 GCA_003141915.1 Anaerolineae bacterium
GGCCAAAGCCGCTTTGACTTCGTTGAGATCGGAAAAATTCACTTTTGCGAAAGCAACTGCTTTGACCCCATCTGGGCCGCCTGTGCTGTTCAGATATTCGAGGCAGGTTTGAATATCCATGCCATCATCTTGAGATGGAAAGTTTGGATTCTGCGTTTTGTAAAGCGCGATGACCTGATCCAAAGTTGGATAATACTCGGTCGAGAGTGTAGCCGTGGCGAGCCGTCTTATATTAGCCCAGGTTACGGCAACGCAATCCCCATACTGGTCGTTGCCGAGCATTTGCCAGTTACTCAACTTGCTCAGATAGTCTTCCTAAGTGGGATAGCTGGGGATGACTCCTGTGAGGAAATTTGCCAGTTTCAGCGATGGAGCGTTCTTCGGCGGCTTGCGGCCCAGCTTTCGTTGTGGATATGGACTTGACATGGATGCTCCTTCCTTTTGCTGTGAAAAGTAATTGCAAAGTTCGTTCCGTTGGAAACTTCCATGTGGAAAAAACTTTGGCAGGAATCTTTAAGAGTGGGAAACATATTATATGTTGCCCACTCTTAAACGTGGTAATTCATATTCTACCTTGTAAAGTCTGATATGAGCTGTTTGAAACGCGGCTCATTTCGGACAAAATCAAGATCAGGGTCGCGCAATACCCAATCCACGCTAGTCTGCTTTTCTTCCAAAGCAATTCTAAGCAAATCAATTGCATGATCTGCATTCCCGCAAATTGCTTCAAAGCATGCGCGATTATATTCGTTTTCGCTATCAAATATAGTTTTCATGGCTTTATTTATGTGGTTTTGAGCGAGCTCCTCTAAACCCATCTTTCTGTAGTATCCGCCCAGCGTTGCGTGGGCGAGGCCGTAGTTGGCATCCAATTCAATCACTTTTTGGAGGGCGCTGATAGCATCTTCTTGGTAGCCGCTTGCGGCATAAACCAATGCTATATGATAATAATAGAAAGGCTTCGAATCATTGGTTGAGATAGCCTGTTGGTAAGCAAAGATCGCTTCCTTAAATTGATTAATGGATTTGTAGAGATTGCCCAACTTATCCCATGCGAAACCACTTCGGGGATTAATTTGAACAACCCGCTTCAACCTTTGAATCTCATACTCTGCTTTCTCTATATCCTTTTGGTTTTGCCGGGTCAGAGGCGAATTATTGGGATCACCTAATTCAGATTTATAGAGTATCTGTGCCGGTTGGAGTTCCTTTGTTTTGAAGATGGTTAATGTATTCGATGGCAACTCGTCGATTGCAACGTCTGTTTGTGTATGAATCGGGGCCTTCTCTTCGAATGCCGATATGTTCAGATTGTTACTTTCAACTGAAATCATTAGGTCAGGCGGATCGATTGATTGATCATAGGACTCCAATTCCAAATCAGACTCGGAGATGGCCGGTTGGTTATCTTCTATTATTTCTTCCGGCATCTGTTCGGGATTTGAATCCGAAGTTGGAACCAAAGTAATCCAGTTTTGTAAGTTGTCATTCTCTATGGCGGAAACAACAGGTTCTAAATCTGCCTGAGTGGGTACAAGTGAAGCCAAATCTTCTTCCAAAATATGATCCGTACAATCTTCTCTGAAGGGTTGCTTAGGCATCACTACAGCGATTTCTTCCAACTCTTCTTTCTTGGCAGGGGCCTGCGCAATAGGTTCAGCGTCTTGAGTAAGGCTTCTTACTGCATCATTCGAATCTGCTGAGGCTGGTAAATCAAGGGCGGCAGTGGATTCTGTTTTTGAAATTGCTTCGGTTGAATCCGTACCTAGAAAAGACTGACTCGATGGAGTGTACAGGCCTTGACTTGACTCATCCCGGTTCCCACTACTTTCCGGATCCAACTCATCAGCATTTTGATATGCGAATACGGCTTCCCGATAATCTTTCAATTGTCTGAAAACATTTCCCAATCTCATCCACGAGATAGCTTTCTCTTTATTATCTTCCAGCAGTTCAATGCCTCTTCGAAACAGCCAGATCGCCTCTTCATGTTTACCCAATTGTGTATAGGTCAGCGCCAGGTTACTATAGGGTCTCCCGAAACCACTATCAATTTGAATCGATCTTCGGTAAGCATGGGTAGCCTGCTCATATGCACCAGACATGAAATACAAATTGCCTAGTTCGTTCCAAAGTTCATGCTCGCTCATAGCATCCTCGGTTCTTTTAAGACATATAAATGGGCTTGGAATCTGAGAAATAATTGCCCAGTAGGCTAAACCGGGATTGTAAGGATAGAGTGATGTTGTCTGGATCCAGTTNNCCGCTTTTTGATAAGCCAGGATGGCATTATCGTAATCATTAACACGACGATAGACATTCCCTAGACGATTCCAGGAGACAGCCTTATCTTTTTCGCTTGCGAAGAGCTCGATACTACGTTGATAGAGAAGAATTGCTTCAGCAAAACGCTCTCTTTGAACATACGTCAAAGCCAAGTTGCTGTAAGGCCAAGCGAACTGATCATCCAATTCAATTGCTTTGCTATAGGCTGTAATTGCATCATCGTAAGCGCCGGTATTAAAATAGACATTGCCAAGTTCGTTCCAAACACGCGCGTTCTTAGGG
>PLNY01000038.1:2573-2806 GCA_003141915.1 Anaerolineae bacterium
TGTGCAGGGACAACATTCTCATCTGAATTATTTTCAGATACATCCAGAGTTTCTTCCGGTATATCCTCACCATGGGATTGTTCCTTTTCTTCGAGTTTAGCGGCAACCGCTTCGGAGAGATGAGATGCTTCATCTATTTCAGTATCTGCAATGGGATCGGAGTTTGTAGGAACTACCGCAGGTTCCAGGTCAATCAATCCATGTTCAGTAACTCCGACTTCCACAACAACTTG
>PLNY01000168.1 GCA_003141915.1 Anaerolineae bacterium
CCGCGTCGACGGATGAGCCGCGCGTGGTCAAGATAAGATACGTGTGTTTGTCAATCTTCATGTGCTTGGGCAATTCTTCCATTGGGCAGATGAAAAACGCATCCGCATCGGGAATGGTTTCCTTATTGCAGAACTCAGGCCGGTCGTCTGAAACAAAGACGCGAAAGCCAAGCCATTTTGCCAAATGAGCCACGGCTTTGCCCACGTGTCCGCCGCCGATGATAACAACCGCCGCCGGAGGAAGAATCGGTTCCACAAACACCTCCACTTGACCGCCGCAGACGCCGGGGTCGCCGCGCGCCGGGTCAGACATGTTGTAAGAAAGCAGACGCGATTTTCCATCCACGATTCCCGCCAAGGCTTCGTTCTTTACGCGTTGTTCGAGATCGCCGCCGCCAACCGTGCCGATAAAATGTCCGTCTGAATAGACAAGCATCTTACTGCCCACATGGCGCGGCGTGGAGCCTTCGCTTTTCACCACAGTGCATAACGCGGCGGGCTCATTGGATTTCTCAAGTTTTTCCAAGCCTTGATAAATCGTTGTCATAATTTGATATATATGATTGTATCCGATTTTTAATTGTCATTGCGAGCGACACTTGCACCCCGTTCGGGCCGCGAGCCCGCCGGGACGAGACGGCCTGCGCCAAGTGCAGGTGAGCGAAGCAATCTCATCTTTCATTCAAACAGGAGATTGCCACGGGCGCTGCGCGCCCTCGCAATGACAGAATATTACGGTCCCCATTGCGGTTGCCAATCGGGTTCGGTGTCAGTGGTGAGTTGATGTTCATCTGATCCATCCGAGCGCATAATATATAAATTTGCGTTGACATTATTGCGAAGAGAATTGAAGACAATAAATTGTCCATCGGGAGAATACGCCGCGGCCGCGTCATTGAATCCGCCGCTCGTTAATTGAATTGGTATTTCATTGTTGATATCAGCGCGATAAATGTTTTTCAATTTATCCGGTCCCGCGCAGAACAATAGGTTCTTTGCATCCGGCGACCAAACGAGACTGCCGTCGATACCGGGCAAACCTTTTGTGATTCTCTGCGGAGGTTGATTGAGATCGTCTGCGTTGAGCAAAAACAATTCGTAGGAATTTTGCTGGTCAACGGCCATGGCAAAAGCAATGCGATCTCCGCTAGGCGACCACGACGTGGCGACGATGGTGTTCGTCCCGGTATAGATTGAATGCGGAAATTCTCCGTTGCGTCCTGAGACCCACAACGAGTAAGGTCCGCCGCCGACGCGGTTGACGAAAACGATTTGCTGTCCATCCGGCGAAAAGCTCGGAGAGAAAACGTTGCCGATGTTATATGTCAATTGAGAAACATTATTGGTTTTTAGATCAACCGCGAACAAATCGAAGCCGCCTTGATAGCTTGCCGCGAAGACCACATTATTGGTTAGTGGATCAAAGGTCGGGTAGTAATCGTTCCGTTCAGCATTCGTAATTTGCTGAAAGCCGCTTCCATCGGCGTTGACGAGGCAGAGATGATTCGTCTGGCCGCGCGTGCAGGTGAAGATAATGCTTCCGCCGTGCGCGTTGACCGGGCGCGGCGTGCGCGTAACGGTCGGCTCGATTGGAATTGGCGTAAAGGTTGGAATTGAAACGTTGATCGGGATGGAATTTCGCAGGAAGTCCGTGGGGATGAGCCAGAAGAAAACTCCGAGCAAAACCAGCACAACGATTAGTCCAACCGGCAAAAGCGGCGCGCGGTGTTTCTGGTGAAATAAATTGGAGCGGCGTCTGCCTGAGTTGTATTTCATGAATATTTTTGAATCGAAAACAGTTTGAATCTAATCTTCTTACAAGCCGGATGTTTGTAATTCTGTTTATTGTTCATGGGAGTTATTTTGTAATTGGCAGGGTGATTGTGTTGTAATAGGAAAAAATAAAGCCTGTCCTATACACTCCGACTTGAATGAACGGACGATTGACGTCGTTGACCTGCATATTCCCATACCAATTGAAAAAGTAATTATCGGTTTTTCCACCTTCTTCATACGACAAACTCTGTGAAATCGTCTCAAAGTCGGGAATTGCGATTTCCAGCATTTTAGCGACTCTTGCTTTGATATCTGCCTGCGACATAACCGGTGCGTTCGTTGGAATGGATGAAAGCAAACCTCTTGCGTCCATCTCGACCACTGTGCTGGACGTTGGCTCGACGGAAAATTTTCTACCTTCGCTGTCTGTATAAATTGCAACTTGCAAATCGCCGCTGGGCGAATTGATCATGGTATCCGTGCCTTTTAACTCTAACGGTAAATTGGGCAGTCCCAACGCAACGCGCATATCCATGATGGCAGTCACTTGAAGGTTATCGGTTATCTCTGTCACGACGACAGGCGTTATGGCAGTTTTGTTCGCGCACGCGGCCAGGCATAGAATTCCACAAAATATCGCAATACTTTTGACAATCATTATGCTTTTCATTGGTTGACCATCCTGCCTTTCCAACGCTCCCAACTTAACCGGCAACAATTGTTTCTCGCGAGAGAATTACTGCGATCCGCAATAAAGGTTGAATCTCGCATCAAGTATTCCTTATAGGCCGCAAGGATTCTGCCTTTGTATTCTTATAGAAAAGTCCGATCAAAAAAGCCTCGGCTCCGATCAATATCAGCGGGCTTAGGTATAAACGATGGGGAAGGCGAATAACGTAACCAAGTGTCCAGGAGAGCTTATTGCTGAGGTACGAATTATAGATCGAGGGCAAAGCATAGTCCCATAAAATGGAGAAACCTTGAAAAGGTTTATTGGCGATCAAAAATAAATTCTGGCTGGCGCTCCAATTTAATCCTATTTGGATTTGACCCATCAGCGGGATCAACATTTGTGCGGCAGATATGATTCCCAGGAATTCGACAGCCCAATTCAGCGTATCGGGGAGACACGCAAGAGGCACAACGAAGAAAGGCAGCGCAACAATGAGGTAACGAGCTCCAAACGTATTGCCGCCCCACCATACATCCAAACTGGCGTTGAAGAACAGCATCGCTATAAATGCATATAGGGAAACTAAGACTTCAACGCGATATGATTTTTCCCGAAAGGCAATCAAACAGCCAATCAGGGATAGCAGAAAAACCGGCGATTGCCAGAATAGGCCAAATTGAGGATCGAAAGTCAAATGATAAAGAATGGACAGGTTCGGCTTGAGCGATAGGATGCCGGACAAACGTCCCAAGTCCTGAGTTTGGCTCGACTGATAATACGAATAACCAAGGGTGAAGGGATTTCCAAATATCGAGAAGTTCCAAATGAACAATAGCGAAAGTGGAATGAGCGCGCCGAGTGCGCCTGCGATCCCGTTTTTGAAGATGTTGGACCAACTTTGGCCGCGCAAAATATAAAGCGCGTAAACAATCAANNAACCCGGCGATCACCGGTGCTGTTGTATAGTCGGTGATGAATGCAAAGCCGAGCCACAAGCTGGCCCAAAAGAATTGACTTGGAATAATTTTTTCCGACGGTTTGTTTATCTTGAGAAGTACGTAAAACGCAATGCATAGAAACATGGCGGCAGGCACATGCCCGTAATATACCGCGCTATAGGGCCATAGCATTGTCCCCAAAGAAACAGCCAGCGTCACGAGGAACGATTTCCACGCACTCTTGGAAATAAGCAAAGCAATCCGGTACATCACCAGCCCGTTGACAACGAAGGACGTTCCGATTACAAGGGTTGTCAGAAAATGTTTTATGAAACTGCTTGTCAATGAGATGCTGAAAGCAACGGATGTTTTGTACAGAAGATAATAAAGGGGGATCGCAAAAAGCGAAGACCCGGCAGCTTTGTCCATATAATAATGCCCATTAAAGTCTGCCCGATCGCCGGTTGTCCAATCCGGTTGTGATAGATAATCATCAATCGTGAGTTTGCCCTGCTCGACAACGGCTCTTACTGCATCCAGACGCGAGTTGCCATTGAACTGCGGGTCTTGATAAAAATAGATGGCCGCCAGCGCAAGGATGGCGGTTAAGATGGCTGTGGGTTTGAATCGCATGAGTATATTTTATCAAAAGACCTGATGGATTTTTATCCTATCAAGTCCCTGGGTTTACTTTACTTTCATCGCTCGCCATACTTTTTCGGGTGTGACGGGATTATCGTCAATGTTGACTCCCAGCGCGTCAAGGATCGCGTTGCCCACAGCGGGCGCGACGCCGTCCATTGGAATCTCCGCTACCGCCTTGACCCCGAACGGATGACTCGGCTCGAACGTTTCCACGAAGATGGTTTCGAGTTCAGGCATCTCATCCGCGCGGAAGATGTGATACCGATCCAGGTCGCGTTCAATGGCGTTTCCTTTTTCATCGTAGCGCATCTCTTCGCAGACCGCGTAACCGAGCGCCTGAGTCATCCCGCCTTCGATCTGTCCCGATGCGGTTAGGGGATTGACAATTACCCCGGAATCAACTGCCATCACCAGCTTGTCCACTTTGACCGCGCCGGTTTCACTATCCACGGTCACCTCGGCGAATTGCGCCGCGAACGGCGGCGGTGATGACGGCGAGACATACGAGCCAATGCCCATGATTTGTTCTTGTTCATTCTTGTGCAAAGTATCAAGCGCGATCTCTGCAAGTGATACCGATTTTCCGTTTGGTGCAATTGCTTCTTTGTTCGCTAATTGAATTAGCTTATGATCTTCAACATTTAACATTTTCGCGGCGCGGATTTTGATTCGCTCCGCCGCCATCTGCGCGGCCTTGACCGTTGCCGCACCGGAAATATAAGTTGTGGATGATGCGTATGCGCCTTTATCAAACGGCGTGAAGTCCGTATCGGACGAATAGCAGAGAATGTCGTCAAGCGGTACGCCTAATACTTCCGCGGCCATCTGAGATAATACCGTATCCGAGCCGGTTCCGAGGTCGGTCGCGCCGACCAGGAGGTTGAAAGAACCGTCATCGTTCATCTTGATGGACGCGCCGCCCATGTCGAGATATGGAATCGCTGTGCCTTGCATCACCATCGCAACGCCAATGCCGCGTCGTAGGGGCGAGTCATGACTCGCCCCTACATGCCATTGAATGTTTCCATATTTCGAATCCCAATCAATCGCGGCTTTGCCTTGTTGAACACACTGCTCGAGTCCGACCGTGTTGACGATTTCGGGACGCGGCTCACGACCTTCATTCCACGCGGTGGAGAACGGATGATATTCGCCGGAATGGATTGCGTTCTTCAATCGGAATTCAATCGGGTCGAGATTTAACGCGCGCGCGATCTTTTCCATGTGACGTTCCACAGGCCAATAACCTTGCGGCACGCCATATCCGCGAAACGCGCCGGCAGGCGGCGTGTTGGTATAAACCACATCGGCATAGAAGCGAATATTCGGCTGTTTGCGATAATCGCCATCGCCGACATACAACGCCATGGCTTTGTGTCC
This sequence comes from Anaerolineae bacterium, assembly GCA_003141915.1. Classification (GTDB taxonomy): domain Bacteria; phylum Chloroflexota; class Anaerolineae; order Anaerolineales; family Villigracilaceae; genus Fen-1038. The sequence continues at coordinate 5,413 of PLNY01000168.1, forward strand.
GGTGTTGCCGGTGACGGTCAGTGCGTGACAACCATACGCGCCGGTGTCCGATAGCGCGTACATTGAATTTGCAGTGATCGTGCCATCTTTCTTCACGCCGGTTTTCATTTTGATTCGCATCGGATGACGCGAGCGCGCTGCGATGAATTCTTCTTCGCGCGTGTATTCATAGATCACAGGTCGCTTCGTTGCAATAGTCAAATGCGCAGCGACATCTTCCATGAGCACTTCTTGCTTTCCGCCAAAGCCGCCACCGATGCGCGGCTTGATCACGCGGATTCGTTTCACCGGCAATCCAAGCACGGGCGCTAACATGCGGCGCACATGGAATGGAACTTGCGTGGAGGTGCGAATGACCAAACGATCATCTTCATCCCAATACGTGACCGTGACATGCGGCTCAATCGAAACCTGCTGGACTTTTGGAACTTCATACTCCGCTTCAAAGATTTGATCGGCTTCTTTGAATCCTTTTTCCACATCACCGATATCAATGCGGATTTCTGCGGCCAGATTTTTTTCAGGATTCGAATCGGCGAAGTTCACATATTCGGGTTCGTCGTGGATTCGAATCGCACCTTGACTCATGGCTTGCCGCGAATCGAGAATCGAATCCAGCACTTCATACTCGACCTCGATCAGGCTAAGTGCTTTTTCTGCAATCTCCGGCGTCTCTGCCGCGACGAAAGCCACGCGGTCTCCAACGAAGCGAACTTTGTTATCCAGCGAAAACGTATCCAGCGGTCCCGGTATCGGATCGGATTGACCGGCGGTCGAATACACCACGCGCGGAATATCCTGCCATGTCAATACTGCCGCAACACCTTCAAGCGCGCGCGCTTTGCTGGCATCGATTTTTTTAATGCGCGCATGGGCATGAGGCGAATGTAAAACTTTTGCATATAATAATCCGCGCTTTTCAATATCGGCAGTAAAAGCTGGTTTGCCTTGCACGAGTTTGACCGCGTCCACTTTGATTTCAGGCTTGCCAACGGTTTGATAGGTTTTTGTTTCGGGCGTTACCACGACTTTGGGTTTTGTTTGGATCATGGTCGTAGATGGGTCATCATTTAAAGGAGTTTCCCCACCAAGATCCATTCTCCATTCTCCACTCTCCATTCTCCAATTTTCCCCACGCATCACCGCTGCCGCTTTGAAAATCGCCTGAACTGGTTTGATGTATCCCGTGCATCTGCATAAGATGCCAGAGATTGCTTCGCGCACCTCGTCTTCGCCGGGATTCGGATTTTTATCAAGCAAAGATTTCGCGGCGAGGATTTGTGCGGGCGTGCAGTATCCGCATTGGATCGCGCCCGATTCGACAAACGCCAGTTGAAGCGGATGCAGCCCTTCGGTCTTTTTCCAACCCTGATCGGGATGTTCGCCGAGCGCTTCGATCGTGACGATGCTGTGACCTTCAGCTTGCGCGGCCAGCATCGATCCCGCGTTGATCGGCTTGCCATCCAATAAAACGGTATCCGCGCCGGTCAAGCCGTCTTCATCGCCGAATTTGATCCCGTAAAAACCGAGTCGGCGGATGACAGAGAATAAAGTTTCGCTTGGGGCAATTTCGATTTCATAAAGTGTTGCATTGATTTTTAATTGAATATTCATAGCTATACCTATATTTTATTTGCATGTCATAATGAGGCTGGGCCGGCTGTCCGGCGGGCCGGCAACCGGTTCAAAAACAATTTTATCAGCATAACTAATGGATTGTTGTTTGCAGTCAGCGATCATCGGTTTGATGGGCAATGTAAAATCAACAATGGTTGCATCAGTCGTTGGAGCATGGATCAAGAGATTGATCTGGGGCCGAAGCTCACTCCACTGCGGCTGGGAATGCAAACTGCCTTGTCCGCTGATTTCGGACATGGGCATCTCGTTGAAGTAAAGAGTTTTACCTGCATAGAGGGCAAGATAATTATTGTCCAGCAGAAGGACATCGCCGCTGTAACTTTTTATTTTGGCAACCAACGCGTCGCCTGCCGCGCGATCTTCCTGGGTTGGAATGGTTTTGGTTTGAAAATAAGCGGGGACGAGAAAGCCGAATTGTGCTGATAATAGAATCCATTCGAGGAGAATCAGCGCTGGCTTGATTTTAAGTTCGGTCAGCCAACCCGCTTCCAGTCCCGCGAGAAGCGCAATGCCAAGATAAGAAGAGACGTAAACATTGGGCCCAGAAAAAGCATTCAGGCGTCCAACGATTCCGGTCGCGATCAACGCGCTAGCCATGACGAGGTAGTAACGATATAGCTTATCGTTAAATATTTTTCGCGGCGAAACGATGATCGGCACAAGTCCGACAATCAGAAAAAGTGGAATCGATTCGAATTGACCGATCAGCACGCTGATGATTCTGCCAACGCTGAAATCGAAGGCGTGCGCGGCGGGAATGGTGAATAGATAATAATTGATCCAGCCCGCGCTGGTCAGCAAGAAGATGCCATATAGAATCGCGAGCGATATGAAAAAGGAAAGCATCAATGTGATGGCGCGCCGCCAATTGAAAAGAAGATAATACAGAATCGCGGCGAGACCAACAATCAATCCGCTTTGTTTGGTGAGGNNGCAAGATAAATTCCCAGCATCGAAAGCCCGGCGGCGAGCATGTCGGTGCGAGCGATGTCGAACCATTGACCGGTGAGCATAAAGGTGGATGCAAAAACTCCTGCGCCGAGCAATGCCGCAAATTTGCTGTTCGTCTTTTCTTTGACCGCGAGAAAAATAATCACCGCACATAAAGCTGACGATAAAAAAGAGACTAACCGCAACGCGCCAAATCCGAGACCGATGATTTTTGCAATCAAAGCGGATCAATAAAAGAACAATGGCGGATAGATGAGCGGAACAAAATCTATCGAAGGCGGAACGTATAATGCTTTCCCAGCCAGCAAGCGATTGACTTGGACGAGCGCGGCGCCTTCCATCCATTCGAGTTGATAGGGATAGAATATGCGCGAGAAAATGATGAAAAGGTCGATGCCAACGAATATGCAACAAAAAACGATAATCAGTCCTTGGAATATTCTTGTGGCAGTTTGTAATTTGGTACGATTCATGTTTGATGAAATTATAACGACCGAGATTGTCTCAGAAGGAACGACCTTAATGGATATAGTAGATAAATAACCAAGACCGCCATTTCGAGAAGAAAAGTAGATATGCTTAGTTTATCCAAAAAATCTTGCAGGGGCGGAATTTTCCAATCGGGCTGTCTGCGATTAAGAAAACTTACCAGTTTATCTCGCTCATCCACGCTAATCCGCTCGAAAGGATAACTGTTATTCGCTTCCGGAAAGACATAACCCGTTGGATTTGTAAAGTTAAAATATCCTTCACTAACCAACATGACGTTGCCAACCTTATACTGTGGCTTGAAAAATTCGAGGTGATACCCAAAAATCGGTTCGTATGGGCGCAAACTACTTGCCATGTTCAAAAACGCGTTCGCATCTAATTCATCCATTATCCCTTCGACCGGAAAACGATTTCCTTCTTTAATCATTTGATAGGTTTGAATGGAAGGTCTGATATCCAAACCGCGCGAATCATAATCTGAGATTAGGAGATAGCTAAATGCGGATAAGATGGTTAATAAATTTAATATTATAAATATAATATCTGCCGTCTTGTTTGCCAGACGTTCTTGAAGAAGGAATCCCCAAAGGGCGGTCGCTAACAATATCAATGGAAAAATGAAAGCAGATGTGTAGCGCACATTTACGTGAAGTGAGTTCATAAAGGGGAACTGATTGGCAAGTTGATAGAGGGGACCCTTTGCCGTCGCGAATCCAGCTGTCAAGCAAGCAAAAAGGAGCAGTGTAATCGTCGAAGCGATCTGCATGGGCGATATCTTGAACTTGCGCTTGGACAGTATAAGTATCGCATAGGCACATCCGGCTATCAAAGTGATAATGATGCTAGCTGGCACCGACGTATCAAGTTCCCATAGTCCATAATCGGCTCCGGTCCATTGGCGCAAAAAGTTATATGGATCCTGCAGGTGTGTCAACAGCCTGAATGGATTTAACAGAGGCGTCGTTGTAAGCTGAAGGGTAATCCCAGCTAATCCCTGTACAGTACTTACATTATAAAAATCCGACAAAGTCCGAGGGAAAAACCGCATGAAGGAATACACCGCAAAGATCTTGGAGCTCGACAAGGATAGAAAGAGCAGAGATGGGATGATCAAGAGAATCACAAGCCGCCGGATATTTATCTTGGAGGGCTGGAAAATATATACCAATGGCAAGGCCATGCCTGCCGATAACAGGAATATCACAATTAGGTAAAAACCGGCTCCGTAAACCAACATACTCATAGATAATGACACAACTATGGCAGCGATGACGATCGGAATATTTGCATCTAGAATATTAAGTAAGATCAATGGGAGCAATGGATAACCAAGATACCCTAAGTGCCCCACATTCATATGATGAAGGTAAAAACCATTAATTGAAAAGCACAAAGCGCCTACAGCACTGGCCTTCCAGCCAGCCACTAAGACTCGTTTGAAAAACAGATAGCAGGATATATATCCAATGATTATGAACAAGCCAACAGACAAAAGTACAGTCGACCAAGGATCAAAAACAAACAAAAGCAATTGTGGAACAGAAAACTGAAGGTTCTGTGGATTGGGATAAGCGGGCAAACCTCCACCAAAACTGGGCGTATACCACTGAATAGATAGTCCATTAATCAGGTAATGAAGATGCGAATCAATCAGCCTGGGAATAAAGTAGGAATAATCGGACCCAACGAATGGAAATTGTCGAGTCATGAAGGCAATAAAAAATTCAACAGCAAAAGCAATATGAGATAAAACGACCACTTTTTCAAGGATGCTTTCATGTTTCTTGCTGGAATCATTCTTATGTGGGCTACTGCCAAGCATCCAATTTCTCCCAAACACATAAAACGGAACGGCCCATCGAGAATCTAATTACTGGATCGACCAGACGCGAAACAGGAACCAGGTTATTATCCCAAAAGTGAATTTGCTTCGCGGTGGGCAGGGCGTGCTGAAGAAACAGTCGATTCGACAACGAGGTAAGCATTCCTATTGAATCCAAATATAGAAGTTGGAGCACGTTGCAGTTAGGAGGGGTCAATTCTTTGAACATTTGCCGGGTATATCT
>PLNY01000274.1 GCA_003141915.1 Anaerolineae bacterium
GACCAAACTTGGTAATGATTCCCGTGAACAGCGGACTAATTCTGGACGCATTGAACGAAAACAAAATCAATACAATAATTGGTGCGTAAAGGAAAAAGAACACCAGGATTGTAGAAGCGATGATCAATGGCGAGCGGCGATAGGGATTCATGCTACGATCTCCCCGCCAAATCCAAATTTACGGGTATAGAAATACGTGACAATAATTGTCAGAGCCATCAGCACCAAAGAGACCGCCGAACCAAAGGCCGGATCGCGCGCAGAGAGAAATTGATTCTCGATCAGGTTGCCAATCAGAATAACCTGCGAACCGCCCAAGAGATCAGAGACAATGAACGTTCCCATCACCGGGACGAAAACCAAAATCGTCCCAGCCACAACGCCGGGCATGGAAAGAGGCAGAGTCACGCGCAGAAATGTGCGGAACGGAGAAGCGCCCAAATCCGCGGCGGCCTCGTAAAGCGAATTATCAATTTTTTCGAGAGAAGTATAGATCGGTAAAATCATAAAAGGCAGGAACTCATAAACCATGCCCACTAAAACTGCGCCGGGTGTATATAGCATATCAAGCGGCTTGAACGGGACATGAATCAATCCGGCGAGCCATCCAAGCAAAGAATTGATGACACCTTGATCGCGAAGGATCATCATCCACGCGTAGACGCGGATGACAAAGTTCGTCCACATGGGCACCAGCACCAGGAACATCAGGGTATCCCGCCATTTTGGACGGGCTCTGGCGATGAAATAAGCCAGCGGAAACGCCAGCAGGATATCCAATGCAGTTGTGTTGAATCCCAGCACAAGCGACCGCCATAAGATTTCCATGTACAGGGAAGTAAAACAGGTTTTGACTCCGGACGGGCAATCGGTGGTGAAACCCAGCAAGCGGATATAGTTATTCAACGAAAAAGTATAAATCACGCCGCCGTCGGCACTGCGTTGTCCGAAGCTGACCACCAATGTTAACAAAAGCGGAATGATCAACATCCCGATCATGAAGATCAGCGTCGGGACGATCAACAGCGTGCCTTGTGCAGATTTATTTTCGCGCAATCGTTTCAGCATGGCTAATCCTTCGGCAAAACGAGAGTGTTTTCCGCCATCAGGTTTAACCAAACCTTTTGACCTTCCTGATAATAGGCATGCGGGTCAAGAGTGGAGACGCGATTCTGTTCCCAAACCTTCAGGCGCTGGCCGCGCACATCCAGATACACATGTGTGTCCGAGCCGGTATAAGTGCTATTCACAACAGTGCCTTCCAGGCAATTCCGATCAGGCACAGGCTTATCTGAAAGGCGAATCTTTTCCGGACGAATCGAGACGGCTACTTCATCCCCGACATTTACCCTGTCGGTTAGGCCTCCCGCCAACTCCTCATCCCAAACCGGGATACGGACGATAGCTTGATCTCCTTTAACCGATTTAACTTTACCATCCAGAAAATTCGATTCGCCGATAAAGTCTGCCACAAAGCGGTTTATGGGCCGTTCATAAATTTCGACCGCCGACCCCATTTGCAACACCTTCCCACGACTCATCACTGCAATCCGATCCGACATGGTCAATGCCTCGCCCTGGTCATGCGTCACATAAATAAAAGTAATACCCACTTCCTTTTGCAGGGATTTAAGTTCGAGCTGCATTTCTTTGCGAAGCTTTAGGTCCAGCGCGCCCAGCGGCTCGTCCAGAAGAAGAACCTTCGGGCGTTTGACCAGCGAACGCGCCAGCGCCACGCGTTGTTGTTGTCCGCCCGAAAGCTGTTTGGGATAACGCCGGTCCATGCCGGTCAACCGCACCATCTCAAGCGCCTCGCTTACGCGCTTTTTGATATCGCCCTTTTGAGCGCCTTCCATTTCAAGGCCGAACGCCACATTCTGGAAGACAGTCATGTGCTGGAATAAAGCATAGCTTTGGAACACGGTATTGACAGGACGAAGGAAGGGCGGCTTACGCCCCTGGGCGTCCCCCTCGATATAAACTTCGCCTTCCGTCGGCCACTCAAAGCCTGCGATCATGCGCAGCGTAGTGGTCTTGCCGCATCCCGAAGAACCAAGCATCGAAAAGAATTCGCCATTCTTAATTTGCATGGTGACATGATTTACAGCCGCCAGATCATTCCCCTCCGGCGTAACAAATTCTTTAACAACGTCTCGCAATTCAACCGCAAACTCGCTCATCCTCAGACTCCTCAGTCCAATTAAAATATTTAGCCGCTATTTTCCCACAAATTCGCGTAAATTGTATAATCAATTTTGCGCGACTATTTTTGAACTAAAATTTTCTGCTCCATTCCTTCGGCCAACGCTCCACCACAATTTTCTTCTGTGTGAAGAATTCGACTGCGTCCATGCCTTGACCGTGCATATCGCCGAAGAAAGATTCCTTCCATCCGCTGAATGGGAAGAACGCCATCGGCGCGGCCACGCCGATATTGATCCCGATGTTGCCCGCTTCGACTTCGTAACGGAACTTGCGCGCGGCCGAACCGCGGGATGTAAACAAACTTGCCTGATTGCCGTATGCTCCGCCATTGACCAATTTTATGGCTTCATCCACGCTGTTGACATGCATAAGACTTAGCACGGGTCCAAAGATTTCTGTGCGCGCAATCTCGCTTCCGCGCGGGACATTGGAAAGGATCGTCGGTCTGACAAATGATCCTCGCTCATAGCCTTTGACGATTGTTCCGCGACCATCCACCGGAATCGACGCACCCTCTTTTGCGCCAACGCCGATCATCTGCTCGATGCGTTGCTTGCTGGCAAGGTTGATCACTGCCCCCATCTGAACACCGGAGTCGAGGCCATAACCGACCACACGCGTCGAAGCTGCATCGCAAATCATTTCAGTGAAAGTATTATGCGCATCCGCAACGGTCACCGCAAGCGAAACTGCCAAGCATCGTTGACCCGCACAACCAAAAGCCGAGTCGGCAATAATCTTGGTCGCCATATCCATATCGGCATCCGGCAAAATGATGACGGGATTCTTTGCGCCGCCTTGCGCTTGCACGCGTTTGCCATTTGCCGAGGCTTTGTTGTAAAGATATTTTGCCGTCGCGGTCGAACCGACAAAGGTTACCGCGCGAATGATCGGATGGTCAAGAATCGCATCCACAGATTCCTTCGCACCATTGACCATGTTGACTACGCCTTTTGGCAAACCAATCTGCTCAATAAGTTTAAAAAGCAACTGCATGGTCATCGGCACCTTTTCAGATGGCTTGATGACATATGTATTTCCCGCCGCAAGTGCGTAAGGCAGA
>PLNY01000045.1 GCA_003141915.1 Anaerolineae bacterium
CCCACCGAGATACGTAAAATATTGCATCTGCCCTGCGGAGTTGTATCTTGTCACAAAGACGTTTGGCGTGGCGTTGTCCCCTCCTACATTATCGTTCTGAATAGAACTGGTAGGATGACCCCCTGGCCACGATGAATTAGCAGAGAACATACCTCCAGTCNNCCTAAATATGTTGAATATACCAGATCACTTCCATCCGCTTTAATGGCCGTGACAAACCCATTACCATTAGTACCGCCATTATTTGACCCTTGGTAAGGAGCTTTGGTTGGAAAGTTTGTAGAAGTCGTTTCTCCTGTAATGTACACAATGCCGGCCCCATCCACCGCAATGGAGTTACCAACAAGGTTTCCATCGGCGTTTAAGTGGCCTGCACGGTCGGTTAGAGTGCCGCCTAAATAAGTGGACCATACAATGGCGCCGGTTGGGCTGAGTTTTATCACAAAGACATCAAAAGCGCCTCCATTACCAGACGGGTATTTACCCGCAGTGGGGCCTGTTGTACCTGGAAACAGAGTGGTCGAAGCCGTTTGTCCCGTAAGATATACAGTACCGTCGCTTCCCACAGCCATGGCGGACGCTTCATCTTCCAGCGTCGTCCCCAGATAGGTGGAATACAACACAGACGGATCAATCACCAGTTCTTTGCTCTTATCGTAAGCGCCCACTTCAAAACCAACCTGTTGGTTGCTTGCCAGCACAAAATGCCCGGCTATAGATTTTTTGGCGTCCCCGGCTTTTTGGTAGAGCACCGGAGCATTGAAGGCCAGCTTGCCTTCTTTTAAATTTAGGACCAGATTGCCTTTTTGATCCAAAGCGAGTTTTTTAGCCCCGCTAAAATTCATGCGGATAACACCAGGGTTTGCACCCGCCGCTACTACGAAGTCGTATTCCAGTTGCCCTTGATTACCGTAATAGACCATGTCGATTCCCGGATAGACCTGCTTATACTCTACTTTGGAGTATTGCTTCACGTTGGTCTGCCATTTTTCCTGGTCCTTGCCGGTCATATAACTGCTGTGACTTGGCAAAACCCCCGCTCCTTGGATCAGCGGGTCGGCATTGGCGCCTGACAGGCTTAAACGAACCACATCCTGCTTTGAGGCGCGTGCAGCGGCCGGCGCTTGCAAAGCCAACACGGCTTCCGCAGCAGTTAAGAACAGGGTATAGCCCTTGCCCCGTGCGAGAAATTTGACTGACGCATCGGTTTGGCCTTGGTTGGCTTCAAAACACATGGGGGGTTGGCCAAGGCGGCTTTTTGCTTGAACAGCGTGCGTATTCCGGCCGAATCTTCCACTCATTCCGGAGTTTAGTTTCCACTGATTCCGGAAATAACTTTCCAGGCATTCCGGAGTTGGTTTCCACCCATTCCGGATTCACTTTCCACCCGCAGTCAGTATTTTCCCTTGCTCGGAGCGAAGCGACGACTGTTCTGTCTTTGGATTCTAGCCTTCCTGCAGTATGGGCGTCAACTTAGAATTCTTTTTTCGCATGGATTCTCCTTTCAACGTGATTTTGTAGGCATCGTGGACCAGCCGGTCCAAAATGGCATCCGCCAAGGTGGGGTTGCCGATCAATTCATGCCACGAAGCTACCGGAAACTGGCTGGTCACGAGTGTGGAAACGATGCCGTGGCGGTCTTCGAGAATTTCCAACAGATCGCTGCGGTTGGCCTCCGTGAGGGCGGCCAGGCCAAAATCATCCAGCACCAACAGTTGCGGTTTGACCACGGACTGCATGAGCTTGGGATACCGGCCATCACCCCGCCCCAAAGCCAAATCCTGGAACAGGCGGGATACGCGCACATAAAGCACCCGGTAACCTTCCAGGCAGGCACGATGCGCCAAAGCACAAGCGAGAAAGCTCTTGCCCGCACCCGTGGGGCCGGTGATCAGCAGGTTATGATGATTTTGAATCCATTCACAAGTCGCCAAGGACTTCATCAGCGATTTGTCCAAACCCCTGGGTGATTTGTAGTCAATATCCTCCAGACAGGCTTGGTGGCGCAGATGCGCCTGTGTCAGCCGGGTTTTGAGGCGGCAATTGGTTCTCTCCGTGGCTTCCCGGTCCACCAAGAGCCCCAGGCGTTCTTCAAAAGAAATTTCATTGTACTGAGTTGAAGCCAGTTGTTCTTCCAAAGCCCGAAGCATCCCGGACAATCTCAGGCTGCGCAATTTTTCCAGCGTAGGTGTGTTGAGCATAATCGTGTCTTCTCCTTAGTTGAGTGATAATTGATAATAGCCTTTACCGCGAATATGTTCGTGTTCCTCAATCACAGATTGCTTAGACTCATCCGGCAGCGGTTGCGAATCCAGTCCTTTTTCCAAGATGGAGCGGATGCTGGTATAGCTGTAAGCCCCGAGCGCAACGGCCCGGCGGCAGGCGGCTTCCAACCTCTCCGGCGAGTAACTTTTGCCCAAGCGCAAAATACCCAGGCAGGACCGGTAACCTTGCTCCGGGTGGTAACGTCTTTCCAGAATGATTTTCACCACCGCCGCCGTGGCGTCTCCGGTCTTTTTCGCCCAGGCGATCATCCGGGAAGGGCTCCATTGCTGGTAATCCCGATGGCTTTTGGGCATATGTTCGCTCACGGTGGTATGCTGCCGGGGACGATCATCGCGACGGTGGCTGGCAATCCGTTTGTGTTTGTAGAGAACCTCCACCACGGTTGCCGTGTAACGCACTTCCACTTCACAACCGACGAGCGTGTAGGGAACGCTGTAGTAATGCTCCTTGAGTTCTACATGGTAGTCGATGTTCACACGGGCTTTTTTCCATTCCGCCAGTTCATAACGCTCAACCGGCAAAGGCCGCAAGGCGGACTTTTCAATATCCACAAACAGGCTCTTTCTCGATCCCTTCAGTTTTTTGAAGGGATGCTGATTCAATTTTTCCAGCAACTCGGCAATAGCAAGGTTGACTTCGGCCAAAGAAAAAAATGTCCGGTTGCGCAGAGCGGCCAGTATCCACCGTTCCACGACCTGCACGCCCACTTCCACCTTCGCTTTGTCTTTGGGATGCCTCACGCGCGCCGGTAATACCACGCAGCCGTAATGCCGGGCAAATTCCGCGTAAGTGAGGTTCAACTCCGGCTCATACCGGCAAGTCTTGGTGACTCCGGATTTGAGATTGTCCGGCACGATCACCTCCGGCACGCCTCCGAAATACTCTAACGCCCGAATATGGGAACCAATCCAATTGGGCAGGCTCTGATCGAAAGCGGCATGGGCGAAGGTGTAATTACTCGCCCCCAGCACCGCCACGAATATCTGCGCTTGCCTGATTTCTCCCGTTTCACGGTCCACCACCGGGAGTGTTTGACCCGCATAATCCACAAACAACTTTTCTCCGGATTTGTGCGTCTGGCGCATGCTCACGTCCAGATGTTTTTTCCACCGATGGTAATGCTCGCAAAATTGACTTACTTGGTAACCGTCTTCCGGATGGGAAGATTTATAGTCCTCCCATAACAACTGAAGCGTTACGCTGCGCTTTTGAAGTTCTTGATGAATATGGCTCCAGTCCGGTTGTGGTCGTTTGGCTCGGTTGGATTTGGGGCCGACCGCCAAGAGCCGTTGCCCCAACTCCGCATCGCTCATGGCTTCAAACGTATCCGGTCCAATCTCGGCCAGTTTCGCTTTTGCCAAGTACTCGTTTACCGCAGTATGCGAAATGGCGCAGCTTTGGGCAATTTCACGGTTGCTCCGCTTGCATTGCCACGCCAGCCGTAATATTTCCCGTATTTTATTCATGGATAGCCTCTTTTTCTTCCTGGACATGCCAATGCCTCCTTGAAAAATGGATACTTCAAGGCGCATTGTCCCTGGCCAAGCTTCGGATTTTGCTTATTTCTTTACGGAAAATACGCTCAAAGGGTGGAAGAACTGGACCGGATTGGGTGGAAGAACTAAATCGGAATGACTGGAAGATTTATGCCGGAATCAGTGGAAGAACTAAACCGGAACGGGTGGAAGAACTAGGCCGGATTACGCACAGTAGTGCCCCTCCATAAATTAACCAAGTAACCACCGCCAATTCCACTTGTAAAATTACCTGTTCCAAAATCCGAATATACAATAAAACCTGTCACATTAGGACCATAATTATAACCCAGGCCACAAGTTCGATCGGTTCCCAAATATTCTCCGAATCCAATTCCTAATCCAACTAGAAGATAACTGTGGCCTGAGGGAGTATTTACTATTTGAAGTAAACCTGAAAATCCTTGCTCATTACTAAGGATATCTGTTAAATTTAACGATGAATTTTCAACAAAGTTATTCAAATTATTAATACAAGTTTCGGCAAATAATCCAGAGGGATCATTAAAAATCAAGGAGTTATTTTTTACATAAGAATCATAGCTGTCCAAATTAGCCGAACCGAAGTTGCGTTTGCTTGAGCCCCAAGTTTGGCAGAATTGAAGGTTTGTACGGATTGTTCAGCCAATCCCAGAGATCACGACGACTAAAAAGGTTCGTCGGGATAATGCTACTGAGCGTATACAAGGACCATTGAAATTTAGATTTGAATTTCAGATAGCTCAAGAGCAAATAGGCAATCAGTGCGGTCCATAATTGAGACAGCAAAGCGTTTTCGGAAGTGCCGACAAAGCTTTTGACCTTCAGTTGTTGCTTGAGCGTTTTGAAAAATATTTCGATCTGCCAACGATCTTTGTAGATTGCCGCGATAGTCGCTGGCGACCATTCCAACTGATTTGTCAGCAAGACTATGCGTTTTTTGGTTTCGGGGTCTTTGGCGACAACCCGGCGCAAAGGGCCGGGATAGTTTTGCCGGGTATAATAACCCGTAAGCTCGATAATCTGATCTGCACAAATATTGGATTGGGCGTGTGATCTACGTTTAATTATCCGAAAACGGGAATTGGATTTGAGACGTGTAACGAAGAAAACACCCTTATTTTCAAGGGAATAGAGATAGCTGTAATCCAGGTAAGCGCGGTCCATAACCGCTACGTCCCCTGACTCAAGCGGGATTTTGGGGGCAATTTGAGAATCGTGAACCTTGCCGGTGGTCAGTAACGCAAAGTTTGGGATGTACCCGGCGTGATTGAATTTGACGTGAAGTTTGACAGCGCCTTTGGTTTTGCGGAACTTGGCCCAGTCGAAAAGAGACAGGCAAAGGCGAATCAAAGAGGCGTCAATGGAATACAGTGGATTTTTGAAACGGAATTTGTGCCGAGGAGCAATGGCTGCGCATTTGGACAGCATGCGGTAGAAAAGATCCTCGAATAAGGCGGCTGGTCGGTGGGCGTTGGCGTAAGCGAGCGAAGAACGGCTCATGGGCGTAACTCCCAGGTGATATAAGTGCCTGCCTTGGGTGGCCAGCCCAGCTTCAATGCCGCGCAGGCTATCTTGCCCGGCGAGCTGGCCAAAAAGCATTGCGACGAGGTGCGACCAGGAGCGAACGCCCCGGGCATGGTACTCGGCTTGATGTTTAAAAACGAGTTTTTCAAATTCATATCCCGAAAAAAGTTTTAGCATTTGCGAAAGGATCGTGGGACAATGTGCCATAGCCTAACTCCTTGTTTTTGCGGTATTTTGGTGGGTCGCGCTTCCATTATACCTAGGGAGCTAGGCTTTTTTATTCGCTAATTTGGACACATGTGACGTTGGTTAATAACGAAAACTACCTGGCGGGACAATACAACGAAGTGGACTGGAACGGCAAAACCAGCCGGGGAGTGACGGCCGGCAGCGGGATTTACCTTGTGCTTTTTGAATCGCCGGGATACACGGCGCGGGGTAAGGTTGCGGTTGTAAAATAGGTGCCAAGCAAGCTGCTGCTCAACCAGTCGGATGACCCGACTTCATGAAGTTGTGAGGGCGGGAAGGAGCCGACCCAGGTAAGAATTGGCAGCCTGGTAGCGAGGAGTCGGGTGCGGGGGAGCAATCGCCCACGCCTAAACAGACTCGACAAAGGGCGCTGTAAGGCGCTCGACGCGAACAGACGGGTCGTAACACGCGTGAACCTAGGAGTAGCCTCGTAAACGCTAAGGGTGAGGAGGGCGACCCTGTATTTTATTGGGGAAGCCAGCAGTTTGAGCCGGTAGCCAAAAGTACGGCGCAGACCTCCTTCGGGGTACCAGGGGCGACACGTTTTGAAGGTGAGCAGCGGAACTTGGGAGACCCGCAGCGCAGTAAAAGGCGCTGGCCTATAAGCCAAAAGCGAAGTGGTCAGTGAAGGCTGCGGGAGTCGGACAAGCCCATAGTAGCAATGAACTCAAGGACAGCATAACCTTGAGGAGCGAAGGGGCTTGACCTGGACAATGCTTCGTATGAGGGGAAGGACAGGGATTGGTGATGAGCCTAGAAACCCAGGAAAGCGTTCGGCACCTTCAACAGGAGCTAGCTGGAAAGAGCAAGTTAGAGCCTGAATATCGGTTCTACAGTCTCTACGACAAAGTGTATCGGATGGACGTTTTGTGGGAAGCGTGGCTGAAGGTCAAAGCGAATAAAGGCTCAGCGGGGATTGACGGGATGACGGTGGCGGAAATCGAAGCCGCCGGAGCAGGAGAATATATCAAGTCAATCCACGAAGAGCTGAAAGCGAAAAGCTACCGACCGCAGCCGCTCAGGCGGGTATGGATACCGAAAGCGAACGGGAAGCAAAGGCCCTTGGGGATACCCACGGTGAAAGATCGTATTGTGCAGCAAGCGGTGCGGATGATCATCGAACCGATCTTCGAGGTGAACTTTTCCGACTGTTCGTTTGGATTCAGACCCGGACGCGGATGTCAGCAGGCGGCAAAAGAAGTGGTGAAATACCTGAACTGGGGATTGACCAACGTGGTGGAAGCGGACATCGTGAACTGTTTTGGAAGCATCCCGCAGCAGCGGCTGATAAAAGCCGTGGCCTTGCGGATCGCAGATGGAGCAATCCTGAAGCTGATTCGGCAATGGCTTAAAAGCGGCGTGATGGAAAACGGACAATATCACGAAACCACGATGGGAACTCCGCAGGGAGGTGTTATATCGCCACTGCTGGCAAATATCTATCTGGATGCGTTGGACCAAGTCTGGAAGAGGCGGAAGATGGCCGACCGGGAAGGAAGCAACGCACACCTGGTAAGATATGCAGATGATCTGGTGGTGCTCACGGACGGTGACCCCAAGAATCCCATGCAACTGCTTGAAAGGATTTTTGGGAAACTGGATCTGGAGTTACACCCGGAGAAAACGCGCATACTGAATGCCAGGATGGCCGACTTTGATTTTCTTGGATTCAATTTCCGGCAACGGAAGAACCCCAAGACAGGCAAGTGGTTCTGTCTGATGCAGCCATCCCGGAAAGCGCAGAATAATCTGCGGGAGAAAATTCGAGAAGCTACGACACCCGGCGTGAAAGCAGAACTGGGAGTGGTGGTGAAGGAAAGAATGAACCCGATCTTGAGAGGCTGGGTGAATTATTTCCGAATTGGAAATTCGAGCAAGGTATTCTGGAAAATCCAACACTTTGCAGAGGCGAGACTGCGCCGGTTCATGCGACGCAGGCAGGGGCGATATGGATATGGTTGGAAAGACATCACCAGTGAACTTCTGTATGGAAAGCTGGGGCTGTTTTATGACTATGGCGTTATCCGCTATCGTCCTGCGAGGGCGTAAAGACGAAGAGCTTTCGGTGAATTGTCCTTGGAAAGCCGTGTGTGGGAAAACTACAAGCACGGTTTGATGAGAAGGTGCTGGAAACGTAGCTAAGGTGAAGAAGGAGTCGTTCTATGAATCAAAAAAGTAGAAATGAAAACTTTCAACCTAAAGCAGGCGCGCCAGTGCCTTGCTCTGCAGTGGCAAAACCTTGATACTCTCCTACCAGAGACTGTGTCATAACGCTTTTTTCTGTCATTCCCGCGAAAGCGGGAATCTAGAATAAATCAAGAAAACACTGCGGCACACTTTATGACTCTATATATTGACACAACCGATTTTAACAAAGCGACTTTTGCCGTTTCGGACGGGAAAAAGATTTTTAAGCGCGTTTATAAAATTGACCCGCATAAGTCCCATGAGACGCTGGGACATTTGGCAAATTTTTTATTACACCATAAAATCAAATTGGAAGAAGG
>PLNY01000033.1 GCA_003141915.1 Anaerolineae bacterium
ATTGTTGAGAGATGATTTTTGCTTCAGAAGCGTTGGTCACGGTCACTTTGTCCTGCGCGGATAATGGAAGGTAAACAGTGTGGCGCGGATCGAAGTCTTTAGTGCCCAGTTTTTTGCATGTTTCCAGTTCACCGGCGAAAATCGGTCGCTGTCCGGCGGTTGCCAGTGGCAGGAAGGATTTACGTTCCTGCCAGGCAAAAATGGTATCGGGCGCGGAAATTTGGGAGACGCCAAGAAAATCCAGCAGCGGCACAGGCGGGTTATGTGTCCTGATGTTATTCAGGTATACGCCGTAAAAAATTCCATCAATGTCCCATTGTTCCTTGAGATGAAGCGAGCAGAAACCATCCACTTTCGGAATGTTTTCAGGAATGTTGCAATTTTCGAAAAGCGCGCCACGGAGACCCACATAGTAATAGAGTGGATTTTCTGTCTTTGCAAAAAGGAGAAATAACGAGACCTGCTGGCTCAACATGGCGCGCGACTCTCCGTATTTTGGACTAAAGGACATGTTCAATTCGAGCGGGCCAAAGGCTTTTGTGACAACTACAGGATTTGCATATAACCCGGATGTGACAAGGTCGAAACCGACCAATGCCAGGACCGCAAGCCCCATAAAGCTGCGCAATCTCACCGGCGGAATACGGATCAAAGCACTCATAACCCCGACGATGGCGATCAAAAAAAACACCCGGAAGGCGGCATCCTGCCGTGGCAACTTCCAGTCAAATGCGGGATCGACCAGCCACCGAGCCGCTGCAAGTATGATGATGACCACTAACAGCAGAAAGGCTGCGGCAAAGAACAGGACGCGTTCACTCCGTTTCACATTTTGAGAAGTTGCACCCTGAAAGCTGCTAAAGCCATAAGCCGCGAGCAACGGAACCGTGAAGATCGGTATCGAGATGAATTTGATTGGATAGCGGGCAAAGCTGATCCATGGCACGATGTGTTTGAGCCAGGCATAAATGTAACCGTCGTTGCCGAGCGCCAACACAAGTCCTGCAAACGTCATTCCTGCAAGACCATAAATCCCCGGTTGCCGACGCAGCCGCCAAACCGCCACGGCAGCCAGCGCCAGTGTTCCGATGCCAAGATAGTATGAGGAAGTCCAAACTTGACCTGGTTGCAGATAGGTCCCAACGCCCGAGGTTCCAAAGACCGTTTGCACACAATGAAAAGCAGGCACAACAAAACTTGCCCATCCCCAAACCGGCATCGGAGAGGCATCTGCAACGATGTACGATGAATCGCGCTCTGAATGTTTCAATAAATCGAAAAAAGGAAGAAGTTGAATGGCTGAAAGTCCCGCAATCAATACAACTACGATGACAGTCCTTCGAAATGCCGGCCAAAATGGATTTATTTTTCGCCACACCTGACCGAGCCAGAGCATTCCCAGCATGATCCAGGTGAATACAATGATTTCCGGTGCACCCGACAGCATCTGCATCGCGCCGGCCAGCGTNNCACATCAGACTGTTGAGCATGAGCCCATTCAGCGCGAAGGTCAGACCGGCAATACTCGCGGCTAATCTGTTTTGCGTCCAGCGATACGCCAATAAATACATACCCACACCCGCAAGCACCAAATGGCCGAGACAAAAATAGTTCAGCGACCACGGCAGCGGAAACAGCATGTAGATGAACGACAGCGGATAACAAACCGATGTGTTCCACTGCGCGAGAAATGGCACACCGCAATTGTTCAGCGGGTTCCAGAGCGGCGCTTCTCCACGCCAGAAACTTTCGTGGGTGAAATACGTAACTGGATAAGTAAAAAGCCCGTAATCACGAAAAAAGAAACTGTGTGTGCCCAAAATGACACCCGGATAAAGGGCAAAAAGAAAAAGCGCAATCACGCAAGCTATGCGCCCGGCAGTGAATCCATGCATCCACGACAGAGAATCATTCTGAAGCGGGTCTTCCGTTGATTCGTTTGACTGGACTTCCGGGAACGGATTCATGGTCGTGGCAAATCGCTTTGCCGCAAACCGTAGCGGAATCTTTTTATTTCAGCAACTCTTTCACAATCTGCACCGCGTTCACCGCCACGCCTTTCAGCTGTCGAGCGCCGCCCACCCAAAAACATAATCCATTGTCCGTCGCACAATCTCTACGGATGCAACCCACGGCACAGTTGTATTTTCCTAAAGTGAATAACGGCATTGTATATTCGTTTTTTCGGCTCGTCCGCAAGGTCGAAACCGGGTGCTTTTTTGATAACTTTGCGCGTGAGCGTGATGCGGAAATCCCGTCACTTGTCGCTTGTCACTTTCCTTTTGGCTTCGTCAATTTGCTTTTGGATAGCGTCGGGGGTGGGTGACACTGGTTTGGCTATCTCCAAATACCGGATGGCCTGCTGCCAATTCCCGGCGCTTTCCTCCAAATAAGCAAGATTGACTGATATTTCGTCGCAAAGCCATTTGTTATCTTTTTTAGCATCGTCGTTTTGCGCCTGCCATCGCTGTAGAGCCACTGTCCAGACGTTTCGAGCACGCACAACGTCGTGATAGTCCTCGTTGTAAAGCCGGCCCAGCTCAAGCAGAATTTCACAATTACCCGGATTATTGCGCAGTCCCTCACGTAGAAAGGCCTCAGCCTCTTTCGGATTACGAACACTCTTCCGCAGCCACAAGGCGGCCACCGTGTACGTTTGTATCATTTGCGGATTCGTATCCGC
Organism: Anaerolineae bacterium; assembly: GCA_003141915.1. Lineage (GTDB taxonomy): Bacteria > Chloroflexota > Anaerolineae > Anaerolineales > Villigracilaceae > Fen-1038. The sequence continues at coordinate 2,684 of PLNY01000033.1, forward strand.
AGCCAGCTTCAACCACGGCAAAATTTCCTGGGCTTCGGCGCCTTGATCCAGATGAGTGTGTTGATTCACGCGAAAATGGCTGCCAAAGCGGTTAATCCAATCCGTGGGCGCGCCAAAAAAATCAACGTTTGTGGTGTCCTCGTCATTGTCACTTTTTCCATGAACGGCCCCCAGGACATCCGATTGTCCCTCCTGCTTGTCAAAAACGGACGGGTAATATCCGCTATGGAAATACACGTCGGCCATTACATAAAATTGATTCGCGAACAATTTCCGTCCTTCGCCAAACAGCAGTTTGAATGCATTGTTTGATTGCGGATGTTCTGCCGGATCGCCGAAGCGCAATCCA
>PLNY01000163.1 GCA_003141915.1 Anaerolineae bacterium
GGCTTGGTCATGCCGACCACCGGATGAATGATCAGCGAACCGCCGACTTGTGCGGCAGCGCGCTTGGTCAGTTCTTCGTGGATGCGGTGCAACGGGTTGCGCGTCTGGAACGCGACCACGTTATTGTGTCCCATGCTCTCTAGCAATTCACGAACTTGCGCGGGCGTGCGGCGCAACTCGACAAAGTCATAATACTTCGGCAGGTTGACGACTTTCATCGGACCGCTGATGCAGACCTTGTTCCAGCGCGCCATCTCGGAAACCATCGGATGTTTGGAATCTGTTGAACCATAAGCCAATGCGGCTTCGGTCTGCGCATCCCAGTGATAGACTTCATCAAGAGTCATCACTGCGATCACATCGTTGTTGGCGTTGCGCAGGACAATATCTTCGCCGACGGTCGGCAATTCTTTGGGATCCGCGGTCAGCGTGATGGGAAGCGGAAAAAGCGTTCCGTCGCTGAGACGCATTTCGTGCAGAACCCGCTCATAGTCCGCTTTGCCCATGAAGCGATCCAGCGGAGAAAACCCGCCGGTAGCGAGCAGTTCCAAGTCGCACAGGTTGCGCATGGTGATCTTGATGGATGGCAATTTGGCGGCGCGGGCAAGTAACTCCTCGCGTTCTTTTCCACTTGCAACGAGGTTGACTAATTTTTTACCGCCGTACGGGGAAATCAATTTGGCTTTCGGCATCTTTACTCCATAAAAATAGAATGGTTTTGGATTTGTGATAATTGCAAATGCAAGCAGGCATTATACTTCAAAATTCAGGAGGTGAATTTTACAAATGAGATTTCGATTCAATGCAACCTTTACTTTATTTTGAAGCGCAATACAGGCTTTTTACGAGATCGGTAGTGGAAGAATCCAACTGCATCCCTGTCAAGATTCGGCAAGCTTGTGCCGCTACAAACGGATCGGACTTCATCGGGCGCGCCAACTTTGTAAGCTGCGCTTGATTTCCAAAATGTGCATAGGCTTGAAGGAACGGCATCCATTCAATCGAATCCTGAGGCACAAGGCCAAGCTTGGCGGCCTGATCGCCCAAATCGCTGACGGTTTGCCAATCCTCAACCTGACGCGCGTACGAAGCCTTTTCGTAATAATAGCACCAACTCCGCGTGGGCTCGGACCCGAACGGAAACTGCGGCGGGGTCTTGAATTGCGTTCCTGGAATTACATTCTGGATTTGCGAATAGGGCGCCATCAGCATCACGCGCTCATCCTCATAGGCTGACAATTCCGTTTGATTTCCATCAATCACGCGGACACAGGAATACGGCGTGGACTGGGTGATCACGAGGATGTTGCTATAGTTGCTGAACGTGTGAATGGAACCCCGGCGGGTTTCGTAATCAACACCCTGATGAGATAGAACTTTTTCCACCGAATCGTGATTCAGCAATGCGGCGTAAATGGCGGGCTGGATGAATTTTTGACTCTGACTGTCGGGATAATAGATCAGATCGGCCGGCGACCAGATGGTGTAGTCCTCGCCTGCCTGTCCTGCAGGATAATGAACGATGATGGTCGTGCCTTTCTTCATTTGGGGAATGCGCCAGCTCACCTGCCACCAGAACATATTATTTGAATCAGCATAGCGCGCATAGGAGTCGCCATTTGAAAAATGAGTAATGACTGCGATGCCGATCAATAGCAGAACAAATCCAAGTTGGAAACTAAAATTCTTCAACCGGTCCAGAAAAACTACAAGGATCATGACCGCGCCAAACATGCTGATTACGGAATAGCGCGAAAGATCGCTAAAATTCACGCCACGATTCGCCATGATGATTGGAATCAATCCGCCTGCCACGATGACCAATCCCGTCCATAGGTTTTCCCCTTGCCATCCGCCTTCCGATGAGGAATCTGAAGGATTATTTCGCAGTGAAACCCATGCGATCAGAATCGCAACCAGAGCGGCTCCCAAACTGACAAATACATCAACAGCCGATAGATTTGAAAATGCACCGTCGAATGGCACAAACCAAGCCAGCACCATCACATCCGCCATGCTTTGGATCAACGTGGCAGTCCAAACCAGAATTGTATGCCGGGGAGATGTGATTAGACTCCCCAATTGCAGGCTTATATCCGTTTGTTTGCGGACATCATGGAAGAAAAACAGACGCCACGTAAAAAACAGCAGAGGCACAACGATGAACGGCAGATACCACAACACGGCGCGCTTCAGACGGGTAAAGAAAGTTTTTTCGGTCTGCCCCGCAAGAATAAAAAGAAGAACGAAGCGGACAACTTCATATCCCGCGTAATATTCCATCTGACTCAAATATGCCAATCCAAAGAAGATGGATAATCCAGTTATGAGAATCCTGGGCCACAGGTTTTTGGTTGTCACCGCTTTCAAGCTCAACGCAATGGAAAAGGTTGCAAAGCATAATCCCGCGATATGGGATTGAAAGTCAATGGCATTCGGTTGCGATAAAAATCCCGGATAGATCAAATAAAACAAAGCCGCCAGCGTTGCCAGACGTTTCTGTTGCGGCCAGACCATCCGCAGACTCCACAGAACGGATAAGCCGCTGAACAGGCGGAACAAATAGGCAGTCACATTATAAGGAAATGGATTCCGTCCGAAAAGAATGTACAACGGAATCATCAACAACGCGCGGGCCGGACGGTCAACACTAAAAATATCAATGAACACCAGCGGTCCGCGCGTGCCGGTGGCAAACATCTCATACCAATCATCATTGAAATAACTGAAGTGCGCGATGAACGGCAGATATGCGATAGCCGAAACTGCAACCAATAAAAATATGGCGATAAATAATTCCGATTTAATCAGCGAGCGAAATTTATTCACGTGAATCTCCTAGCCCAATTTTACTAAAGTTCCTTTTTCGTTGGACTCGTGCGCGGCCAATGCCAATCGCAAAGCCTGCTTGCCATCGTCCAGCGTGCAAATGGGCTTTTCCTTTTTCTGTACCACTGATATGAAATGTTTCATTTCTTCGATGAACATCACGTTTCGTTCGAAACCTGCGGGCGGTTGATATGTCGTCCAATCCTTTTCCTCCGTCGAATACACATCCAGATTACCCGAAGCATTATCCCATTTCATCGTGCCCTTCGAGCCGACAATTTCCCAGCAATGACTGGGCGGCTGTTGATTGTAATCCAAATGAACGGAGCCGAGCGCGCCGCTCTTCATCTTCAATCCAATTTCCGCCGCATCTTCCACTTCAAGTTCAAGATTTGAATTGTTCATGAACGCCCAGAGCGAATCTACTTCGCCGAGCAACATGCGGAGATAATCCAGCGGATGAGTCAAAGTCAAAACGACACCGCCTCCCAAATCAGGTCGAGCCGCGTAACCTTGTTTGAAATCTTCCCACGGATGCCAGTTGGGAAGATATTCGCCCCAATGAGCGTGAAAAGAAAGCGGCTTGCCGATGGCATTATCTTTTAACAATTGTGCGGCCTTTTGCAGAGTCGGATGAAAGCGGAATTGAAAGCCGACCAGCAATCGTCCGCCGCCTTGTCGAAGCGCAGAGGCGAGTTCATCAACGCGATCCAGCGAATTCGAGATTGGCTTTTCAATCAGAATCGAACAGCCGGCATTCGCACACGGAATCGCAATATCGAGATGCAACGCAGTCGGATTTGAGATAATGACTGCATCGGGCTTGTATTTTTTCAGCGCTTCATCCAAATTTGTTTCGACAGGATAACCGGCAAGTTCATCATCGGGCAGCGTGGCGCGATGCGAACGCAGAAGTACAATATCTTTTTCGCCCAACGAAATCAGGTTACGAAAATGTCGTCGTCCAATTGAGCCGAGTCCAGCAATGAGAAATTTCATAAAACCTTTTCTAAACACGAAGGACACAAAGGTCNNATCAGCATCTCACCTGCGACTTCTTTGAAGATAGATTTATCGCGCTCACTGAAGAGTCGTTGCCAATTGCCAGCCTGACCTTTCGGAAGGAACGAAGCGATTCCTTCATCCCGTTGAGCCTGCCACTCCTCATCAGGGTTTGACCCCATCTCAAGCTTTATCTTCTTCGCCAAAGACTTCTCAACTTTCTTCACGCTGAGGAATTTCCACAAACGAATCATTTCATCAAACGAGTTGCTAAGCAAGTCTTCATATCGCAATGCAAAATAATTTTTGCCGAATAATCGTTTGCCTTCGTCTTCGATTTCCTGTAAATTCGTAATCCAGCCTTTTGCCACGCGTCGGATAAATGCTTCGGTGAAGATCGAACGTGTGCCGTTTGTAAATTGATTCTGATCCTTGCGTAATTCTTCGATGATTCGTTTATCTTCGGCTGTGAGGAATTTTGAGTCTTCCACAAAATTGCGGAAACGTTCCGAGATCAACACATCGCGTCCATCGCGGATGATGTANNATCAGGATATACTGCGTACATATCGCGAACAGACTGTCCGTGAATCGTTGACGAGGGGCTTTTATCGCCAACGATGCGCTTGCCTTCGCGCGCCGCTTCGCGTTCCATGATAACGTCCGCCGCAGCACGCAGAACAAGCGGCGAGATGTCATGTCCCTGATTCCAGCGGTTGGACTTACGCGTCAGCCATTCTTCGATTTCCGCTGAATCGACCAGCGATTTCAACAAGGGTCGGCGCGTGAAGAAGTGCGCCTGATAATCGCAATGCACTTCGGGATGCAAGCGCACCAGGCGCATGAGCAGCGTTGTCCCGGAACGGGCATGGCCGAAGATGAAGAATTTCTCGCGCGGGAAGAACTGCTTGATCTCCGCCACTTCTTTAGGCGTGATGGCAGGGATGGGATTGCGTTTATTCTTTTTGGGTTCGCCCTTGATGAGAATGCGGGCGGCAGAACGAAAACGAGAAAACATTGTCAAAAAAATCCTCAGGGTGTTTGAGTCAAAGAAACGGGGATTACGGTTTCCGTTGGTGTGAGGGCGGATGTGGGAGTGTCTGATGGAACAGAGGTGAATGTCGGTGTTTGCGTAGCAGTCGGTGTTGAGGTCGGCATTAGAGTCGAAGTAAACGTTGGAGTGTCCGTAGGCATAGAAGTTTGAGTAGGTGTGATAGTATTCGTCGTCGTGGGTGTCGGCATGCGAAACACACCACCGAGGTTGGCATTAATTGCAAAATAGCCAATCAAGGCCAGCACGAGGATCGCGACCAAAAGAAAATCAACTAATTTATTCTTCATGCTATCGTTGCCAATTCAACATTACTAATCCAGCCAGGCAAACCAAAATGCCGATAATGTTAATCCAGGTGAGTTGTTGCTTGAACACCAGTAAAGCTACCGGTATCAACAATAACGAAGCCACTACATTGACCAGCACCGCGGCAATGCCGACGTTCCAGCCTGCGCGATAAACGAGCAGAAAACCAACTTCGAGTCCGACGATGGAGAATGCCAGCAGATAACTCGCCCAGTTCAATTGTTTTAATTCCGCAAGGAATCCAATTTTGGTTGGGATGAAGAAAGACAAAATCACCGTCAAACATAACGCAACCGCGTACGTGACCATGATTGTAACTGCGGGATTGACATCCGCAGGCGTGGACTTCTGACTGAAATGATACAGCGCACTGGAAGCGATGGCGAGCGTGATGGAGAAATAAAAGAGGAACATGGATTTCTTCATTTTTACCACAAAGGGGATAGAACGCGGATAACACAGATTGAGCGGATTCTCACGGATCTTTTTAAAAATCTACGCTCATCCGTCATATCCGCGTAATCCGCGTTCTATTTTCTCATGATTTGCCATCACCTAAGATTTTCAAAATATACTCCGCCGTTCGTCTTCCAGCAGTTCCATCAGTATAAGTGATTTCTCGTTCGACAAATTTCCGGCGCTCATCAGCGTCGAGAGCGGGATTCGTTAAATAGAGATTGATCGCGTCCCGAAGCTGATCTTCATTCTCAGCGACGCGTCCAGCTTTGGCATCGCGGAAACGTTTATGCGTGGGCCAATTGCCGATCTTCTTCAAAGATAAAGAATATTTCTTCGGCACGTTCCATCCGCCGGGCGTATCAATCACCGCTGCGAGGATCGGCGTGTCGTGGACAGCCGTTTCAACAACCATTGTCGAATACACCGTGACTAGCACATCCGAGTGCGCCATCATAGATGATTTTTCGTCCATGTCTTCGCCGCTGTAGTAGCCCAGCGATCCGCCCAAGGCAACCGGCTTGACGACATGCACGTTGGGATATTGTTTTTCGAGCGCAAAGATTCGTTCGCGTTCATCAGCAAAGATTTTCGGTTTATCCTGAAAATGACTCGGATGCAAACGAATCAATAATTGCGAAGGTTCGACCAACGAATCCGATGAAACCAATTTTGCAAGCGCTTCCACATTAGGATAGTTCGGCGCAAAATGGACAAAAGAACAGGCGTATGAAATCAACTTGCGATCTGGATTGAGTCCGTGGAGTTTGAAATAATCGTCCTTTGATAATTGCCATTCTTTTCTGAAATAACCGTCATACGATGGAATGCCTCCAATGTTGACGCGCTTTGGATTCCAATCGGAGCCGTAAACCAACTCATCCTTTTGAAGCTGCGACCAACAGGTTGCATAATCCATGTGCGCGCCGGGGATGGAGTAACTCGATGGATTATCCCAGCCGACAATCGCTGCCATGGTCGGCACGTGATGCAGAGTCGCTTCACGCAGCAGATAACGGTCGAGACGCCAGCCTGCTGTCGAAGCGATGACGAGACTCGGCTTGTACTTTTCAAATAAATCGGCGTACAGGTTCGGGCGGGGAATGAAGCGGTTCTGCATCCGCACTAAAAATTTGCGTGCGAAGGAAGA
>PLNY01000286.1 GCA_003141915.1 Anaerolineae bacterium
TTCTTCACCAACTCCGGCGCGGAAGCGGTTGAGAATGCGGTCAAGATCGCACGCGTCGCGACCGGTAAACCAAACATCATTGTGTTCAGCGGTTCCTTTCACGGACGCACTGCTGCAACCATGGCATTGACCACGTCGAAGACCGGATATCGCACCGGCTTTGGTCCGTTGCCATCGGGCATTTTTGTTTCGCCGTTCCCGTATGCATTTCGACTTGGTATGAACGAAGAGCAAGTATCTCAGTATGCGCTGGAACAGCTTGACTATTTGCTTGCCTCGCAAACCGCACCGAAAGAGACTGCTGCGATTTTGATTGAATCGGTTTTGGGCGAAGGCGGGTATGTTATCCCGCCAACTTCTTTCATGAAAGGTCTACGTGAAATCGCGGATAAGAATGGAATCATGTTGATCTTGGATGAAGTTCAATCTGGGTTTGGACGCACCGGCAAATGGTTCGCGTTTGAACATTATGGCATCGTGCCAGATATTATGACGGTCGCAAAAGGACTCGCTTCCGGTATGCCGCTATCGGGAGTCTTCACCCGCACGGACATCATGAAGAAACTTGATGTCGGTTCCATCGGCGGGACATATGGCGGCAATGCAGTGGCGTGTGCGGCGGGCGTAGCGACGATCCGCGCCATGAAAGAAGAAAAGATGCTGGAGAATGCCAGCGAACGCGGTATTCAATTAATGACCGGCTTGCGGAAACTTCAGGAGGAGTATCCGCAGATTGGCGATGTGCGCGGCAAAGGCTTGATGATCGGCGCGGAGTTTATGGTTGGCGAACGACCCGATAAAGCCAAGCCGATGGTCAAAGAGATTGTTCATGCCGTGGAAGATCAGAATCTTTTGTTATTGACTTGCGGCACGTACGATAATGTGATTCGTTGGATTCCGCCGTTGAATGTGACGAGCGAGCAAATCAATGATGGTCTCAAGATATTTGAAGGTGCGCTGAAAAAGACTATCAAGTAATTTCAAACGAGTTTTTAACATCAAACTTCCGATGCGATGAGGCTTCGGAAGTTTTGCGTTTGAGCCACCAAAGGGATTCGGACCCTTGACCTGGCGTTTACGAAACGTCTGCTCTACCGACTGAGCTATGGTGGCCTATAGATTGAGCGGCGGGGATTATAAAGGAGAAAGACCAATCTCGCAAGTTTTTGTTGACCCGCATCGTCTATAATGATCGGGAGAAAAATGTTACGCGTTGCGATGCTTTCTTATCACACTTGTCCGCTGGCAATTCTGGGCGGAAAAGATACCGGCGGGATGAATGTCTATGTCCGCGATTTGACGCGCGAATTGGGAAGATTGGGAATCCATGTAGATGTATTCACGCGTTCGCAGGATGAGCATGTGCCGCATGTATTGCATGACCTCGGTTATGGCAATCGCGTTGTCCATGTGCCGGCCGGTCCCGAAGTCCCGTTGGCGAAACGGGAACTGATCGATTACATTCCAGAATTTGTAAATGGCATCAAAGCGTTTGCCGCGGAAAAAGGAATCCATTACGACATCATTCACAGCCATTATTGGATGTCGGGATTGGCCGCCGAATCACTTTCAGATGCGTGGGGCGGAACGCCCATCGTTCACATGTTCCACACCTTGGGCGAGATGAAGAACCGCATCGCGCAATCCGATGAAGAACGCGAAAGCCCGGAACGGATCGCGGGCGAGAAACGCGTGCTGGGGCGCGTGGATCGCGTTGTAACCGCGACGCTCGCGGAGCGAACTCAATTGCGCTTTCTCTACAAAGCGGATGATCGAAAACTGATCACCATTCCGCCGGGCGTGGACACCAGTCACTTTTATCCGATACCCCCTGACGAAGCGAAAATGGCCATTGGAATCAAGCCCGATATTCGCATGATTCTATTTGTTGGGCGTATCGAACCATTGAAAGGATTGGATACGCTCATTCGAGCCATGTCGTGCCTGAAACTAAATCGTCCCGATCATCCTGTTCACCTTGCGATCATTGGCGGCGAACCAGATGCAAGCGCTGAACAGAGAACCAGCGAAATGGCGCGTTTACAAAAGCTGTGCGACGAACTGGCATTGGATCAAACGGTTATCTTTTTGGGAAAACGCGGGCAGGATACGTTGCCGTATTACTATTCCGCCGCTGAGGTGCTGATCATGCCTTCGCATTATGAATCGTTTGGTATGGTTGCGCTGGAGGCGATGGCTTGCGGAACACCCGTGATCGCTTCTGAAGTGGGAGGGCTGGGGTTTTTGGTGAAAAACGGTGAAACTGGTTATACCATTCCCAACGGTGAACCCGATGTGCTCTGTGAGAAGTTATCAACGCTGTTGAACGATGCGGATCTGCGCGAGACGATGGGAAGGTGCGCTGCTGAATATGCTCAGTCCTACACGTGGAGTAAAATCGCCGCCCAGATTGTGGGTGTATATCAGGCGTTGCTAAATAAAAATAAAGAAAACGGGATCCGTTAGCGGGTCCCGTTAAAGATGCTTCATGAGGAGAGCGGCACGTTGCCTGAAAGCCATTTTGCATTGGCCGTTTGTTTGAGAGCTCCGGTCCCATTCGAACGACGCAGTAACATATTCAGACGGGCGATCAAAACCGCACTCGGTACCGGCTTGACAATGAAATCGTCCGCGCCCGCATCAAGTACACTGGCTACCATGGCAGGGTCATTGATTGCTGAAAGTACCAGGATTGGAATTTTGCTGATCGCACGAATTCTCTTACACATTTCCAAGCCGTTTAAATCCGGCATCATCAAGTCGAGAGTGATAACATCGGGAGGTTTTTCTGCGATTAACCTTAGGCCATCCTCGCAGTTGTTTGCAGTTAATACGTCAAAGTCATGTGACCGAAGGATGATCGATAGCAACTCGGTGATGGCATAATCATCGTCAATGGCGAGAACTGTTTTGTTCGGGGTCATAGCCCCCATTATCCTCCATTCGAGACGCTTTTTACTTTGCAGGTTATTTACAAATTGAGATGCACAAGATGATTTTTGTCATTGGGCAAACGCCTTTTTTTTGGTAGAATAGCTCACGAACTAATACGTACTAATACGTAATTTCGAATTCAGGAGGCTCGAATGAAAAAGTGGGTTTACCTATTTGATGAGGTAAAGGAAGTTGAAAAACTTAGGGGTGGCGATTGGGACAGCGTGAAGGGTTTGGTGGGCGGAAAAGGCGCAGGGCTGCTGGATATGACCCGCGCCGGCGTGCCCGTCCCGCCGTTCTTCACGATCACGACGGAAGCGTGCAATGAATTCCAGAAGAAAGAGAAGTTTCCAGCTGGAATGTGGGAACAGGAATTGGCGGCATTAAAACAAATCGAAAAGGCAACCGGCAAGAAGTTCGGCGATCCGAAGAATCCCTTGCTGGTTTCATGCCGTTCCGGCGCCAAGTTCTCGATGCCAGGCATGATGGATACCGTGCTTAACATCGGCCTCACTGATGAGACTGCAGCGGGCATGGTCAAGTTGACTGGCAATCCGCGCTTTGTCTATGATGCATACCGCCGCTTGGTCGAGATGTTTGGAACAGTAGTGTTGGGGATTCCGGATGAAGCATTTGAGGAACCGCTAAAAGAATATAAACACAAAAAAGGCTACAAGCTCGATACTGAGATGACCGCTGATGATTGGAAGGAAATGGTTCGCGAATTTCGTGAAGTGGTCAAGAAGCATAAAGGCTTTGATTTTCCACAAGACCCATTCAAGCAGTTGGAACTCGCTACGAAAGCCGTCTTCGAGTCATGGAATGGGAAGCGGGCGGTGGATTATCGCAACCATGAAGGCATTCCTCACGACCTCGGCACAGCCGTCAACATNNAACCCATCCACCGGCGACAAAAAGATGATGGGCGAATATCTGCTCAACGCGCAGGGCGAAGATGTAGTGGCCGGCATTCGCAATACCGACCAGATTGAAAATCTCAAGAACCACATGCCCGAAGCCTATCACCAGTTCATGGATATTACCGCCAAACTGGAAAAACATTATAAGGATATTCAGGACGTCGAGTTCACCATCGAGCGCAAAAAGTTATGGATGCTCCAGACGCGCATCGGCAAGCGTACCGCCAAAGCCGCGGTCAAGATTGCCGTGGATATGGTGAATGAAGGACTCATCACGCGTGAAGAAGCGGTCAAGCGCGTCACACCCGAACAGGTGGATGCCATGCTTCATCCGCAGTTTGACGCGGCGGCGTTGAAGAGCGCAGAGAAAGCGGGCCAGTTATTTGCCAAAGGCGTGAACGCTTCGCCGGGCGCGGCGGTCGGTCAGGCTTATTTCGATGCGGACACCGCTGAGAAAATGGCCAAGGAACAGAAACAGGATGTCATCATGGTTCGTCCGTTCACCAAACCGGATGACGTACATGGCATGATCGCCGCCAAAGGCGTGCTGACCAGCGAGGGCGGCGCGACTTCCCACGCGGCGGTGGTGGCGCGGCAGTTCGGTATTCCGTGCATTGTGGGCGCATCCATGATCCAGATCAATCTTGAAACACGCGTCATGTCTGTGGATAATAAATCCGTGCGCGAAGGTGAATGGATTTCCGTGGACGGCACAACCGGCAATGTCTTCATTGGCAAGGTCCCGATGATCGCCGCGTCTTTGGAAGAGCAAACCGAATTGATGACGCTGTTGAAATGGGCTGATGAAATTTGCGCCCGTCCAAACATGCGTGTTGCGCCGAAAGGCTGGCCGACGCGCGGTTTGATGGTCTGGGCGAATGCCGATTATCCAAAGGATGCCCGAAGAGCGCGTTCATATGGCGCGGTTGGAATCGGTCTGTGTCGAACNNCGAACCGAGCATATGTTCTTTGAACCTGAAAGACTGCCAATCGTTCAACGCATGATCCTGGCTGAAACAAGCGAAGCGCGTACCGAAGCGTTGAATGAATTGCTTCCGACCCAGCGCAAAGATTTCGATGGGCTGTTCGAAGCGATGGATGGTCATCCGGTTATCATCCGCTTGATTGACCCGCCACTTCACGAGTTCATGCCGTCAGAAGAAGCATTGCTCGAAGAAGTGATTACGATGCGTGTTAAAGGCGAAACTGCTGGTTTGGCTGAGAAGGAACATTTGCTCAAAGAAATTCAGGGCATGCACGAATCGAATCCGATGATGGGCTTGCGCGGCGTGCGATTGAGCATTGTCATGCCCGAGATCGTCGAGATGCAGGTACGCGCCATCTTCGAAGCCGCGGCAGATTGTGTTCTGCGCGGCATCGTGGTCAAGCCGGAAGTGATGATCCCGTTGACCGGCACAGTCAAAGAGTTGGAATGGATTCAGCCCCGACTGATCCGCATCGTTGCGGCAGTGCTGGCTGAGAAGAAGATCCAGAAATTGGATTATAAATTTGGCACGATGATCGAAATTCCGCGGGCGGCAGTCACTGCGGAGGAGATTGCCAAACATGCCGAGTTCTTCTCGTTTGGCACGAA
>PLNY01000377.1 GCA_003141915.1 Anaerolineae bacterium
TGAAACCAGCATTCCATTCCAATCTCCCTAAAAACCCATTCTAACGTCCGTCGCAAACGAAGCACTGGGGTAGCCGCGCCAACTCGCTGCGGAGTGCCATCGGCATGAAGAATTGAATCGGGCAACATCCTGTTATTAATTGCAAAAGTTTTTCCACTATTGCGATTGTGTTTTCGGTATTGCTTATAAGACTCGGTCAACTTTCGATATTTATGATNNCAATTTGTCTCATACTAGCCTCAGAAAACCACCATAGATGAACCGGCGGCAATTCCGTTTCCCAGATAGCGTCCGCAGCCGCTACCTCTTTATTAGGCGTCGTCACAATTATGATTCCACCGGACCGTAGCAACTTTGGCAATTTGAATCAGAAATGCTGTTGGATCATCTATATGCTCAATTAATTCAGTCATCACTACTATGTCGCAAATGTCTGTGCTCGCTTTTGCAAGCTCCAGCACGTCGCAACACTGAAAATAATCTCCGTAACGTTCTCGCGCTTTCTGCACAGCTTTGAAGGAAATATCCATGCCCGTCGCATCAAAGCCACGCTTGCGGAGGGCATAAGTAGTATAACCGTAACCACAGCCAATTTCCAAAATCTTGGGTCTGCGCCCATTTCTTTGGACCCAATAATCCACTAGTTGAGAGACAGCCCAATAGCATTCTTCGCATTCTCCAAGAAAAGAAAGCGGGTTTTTTTCACGAAGAACCTGTCGAGCGTAAAATGCGTAGCGAGAATATCCTTGAAGTGTTTCGGCATGCGTATAGATCGAATCATAAATAATCCCTAAATTGTTTGACTTGGTTGAAAACGCCACGTCACAAACATCGCACTTTGCGATGTCAAAAACGGAGTCTTCCATATAGCCTGGGAATCCCTGATAGATGAGGCGAGCAGAGCTATTACAGATATTGCAGTTGATTGCCATTTTGATTGTCTTTGAATTCCTTCAACCCATCTTGGTCAGAAACAAGCCCAAACTGCGCAAAGGCAGGGGAAGTTTCTGCCAACCAACTAAGCTTACCAACTCTCGCAAGCAATAAAGCGAAACAAACAACACTAGCAACAAACCAGCGATGAGAGTCGCCCATCCCTCAAGCCTGACCACACCAAGGCCAAGTAACAGAAATGCACCACACGCCAACCCATACTTCTTTGTAAGAGGAAACCAGACAAATCCAATCAGACTATGTGCCATTAAGTAACCAATAAAAAGTGCTAACACCATATGCAGAGAGAACGCCACACCAGTTGTAGGCAATCCCCAAATTGGAAGTCCATAACAAGCAATGAGGACAAATGTCAAATTCGTTGTGACCGTTGACAAAAGGTAAATTAATGTTTTTCCTTTTGCCAGTAACAAATAACTCAATGGAATGAAAACGACAGCCAGCAAAATGCCCACCATCTGCAACCGGAGCAAGATGACAGCATCGGCAAACCCCTTCGAGTAGAAAAACAGGATTATTTGCGGTGCCAGGACAATGCCAGCAAGAATTGGAGGAATTGCCATCAGCAACGAAACCTGAATCTGCTCGTTCAACAGTTGATTGCATCGGTGGTCATTGCCCGAGGCCGCTGACAGCCTGGGATAGAAATCAGACCCCAATGCCTGACTGACAACCCCAATTGAAAGAAATGAGAGGGACCAAGCGGCTTGATAGCTTCCCACGGCCATAAGACCGATATGGCGGGTAATTGATACTTTTACAATGTAGTCCGAAGCGCCAATCGCCGCCGCCGCTAACATAAAGAAAAAACCATGTTTGACAAGGCAACGACCTTCTCGTAAAACGTGCAAGAATACCGAGGCATCGTTGGAAACTTTAACCAGGCCAACGCTTCTTGCAATCCTCCATGAGACAAAACAGGCGGCGCCCGCTACCGCGATTACATAGTAAATTNNCCCTGCGTTCTGAAAACGCACACAATTGGGATGCCGATAGTGGTCGCCAACAACGCGCCTATGACGTTGGCTTTTGCCATGTCGCGAATACGACGGACGCCTTGCAACAGAGCAATCTGGGCAGCGGACATGCTTCCAAAGAACACTACAAAACCAAGCAACGCCACTTCCTTCCAGCGGTTCGCATCGCCAAAAGTGAACCTGGCGATGGGCTGCGACAATGAGGCAAGCAATATGGCTCCAAGCAGCCCAAGGGAAAGCGCCATCCGCCTCAAGGTCATTGACACCAAGGCAATGCGTGTCTGATCATTTGTTGCCATTGCCTCCGCAACCTGACGAACCCCGCTGGTATTCAGTCCCATTCCAAAAATGAGCTGAACAATGTTAGTGATTGATCCATACATGCCAAACAATCCAGTCCCTGCCGGGCCAAGGAGAACCGCCAGAACCTTGGTCCTGACCATCCCGAGCGCCAGACTGATAGCCATTGAACCGCCAATCATGGACGATGATTTCAGAATCTGACCATAAGAACTTGTTTGGGCTGGCTTAACCGGACCCAGTGCTTCTGTGACAGGTGAATTCACAATTAATTTAAAGATTTCTTCAAGACATTGAGCAAACGAAGTGCCACTTGGTCACGTCTATCCGTTGTTGTGTCTCTGTGCCTAGTTGGGCCAATGGAAGCACAGTTACACGCGACTCTTCGCCCTGATCCGCTCGGCCCTCAGGCAAAACTGTGGACTGTTCAGCCTCTAGAAAGTCTATGGGGCAGCCGGTGCGCCATGACCGCGAATTCTTAAACCGCTTGTTCATCNNCAGTTGCCCGTAACAAACGTTTGGCAATGCGATACATCCTTCGGTGAATATTTCTTAGTTTGATTGGCATTCGTGCTTCCTCGAATTGCCATGATTCAAACGCTGCAAAATAAAAATGCTGCGAAAGTTTCTTCAATTGTTGCGGAGTAGGATTGGTCGTGTGGAACGCGCCGTCCCTTGTCCATGGCAGGCGACGGAATGCGACTTTTTCAGGATGCCGCGTCGCCGCATAATAGCCATAGGTCTCGTATTCGCTGAACAAACATAGAGACTTGATGGGTGCTAAATTCTTCATGATTGCCCAACTCCAACTCCGCTCGTTCGGATGGCGTGCTTCGATTTCAGTGAACATTTCACGGGCGATGGCCTTGTTCACAACCATGTGTTGTGAAATAAAAGAGCCAATCCAGTCCGGCTTGTATCCAAAAAGGCGAGCGTAAGTGTCCAGATAAGGAAAATGTCTCAGGTCTGACATCGTATAAAGGGGCCGGCCATCCACCTCGAAAAGATCAAGTTTACGCAGAGGCACGGTATCGCAATCCCAAATTAGGTAATGCCCATCAGGCGAGCCACATGCGGCATATCCGAGTTTGGCCATTTGTTGAATATACCAGCCTGCACGAGACGGAAACCCCTCGATTGCCAGTTCTCGCAACTGCTCAATCGTAATCCCGCCCGATATTTCACGTTCATCAAGCAGTTCAACCTCATTGCCCAGCACCTCCCGGCACTCGGCAAATGCATTTGGAGGAATGGCAATAAAAATTTTACCGGAACTGACATACCTTCGGATTCCGTCCACCGCCAATCGCGCGATAGGCAAATCACGCGGCAGACAACACATTACCACCTCAATATTATTGGGAATCAAAGCCATTTCTTTCACCTTGGTAATGAGTTTCTCCGGCAAAACAACTCGTCGCCAAACCATTTGGCGTTGTCTAATGAAAATGAAAGCTTCAGATAGGAAAGCTTTTCATGTAGCGGTATTCTTGGATTTTTAAAAAATATCAATGCGTAAACAATGCACTTAATTCTATAGAAGATGTATAATGAAAACGGCAAATGTTTTTTCATTATGTAACACAGACTGATCAAAGAACATTTTCTTTGAAAGAAATTGGATGAGGACATTCCTTTCAAGTGTATTATACCCTTGTCATTTGTGATTAAGGAGACCAAGCCCTCCTTGCGCATCCGATATTGCAGTTCCATCTCTTCTTCATAAAGNNATTTTCATCAAAACCGTTAAATCGCAGATAAGTTGCCCGTTCCATAAACATATCAGCACCAACTACAACATCCACCTCGCCAAATAAACCATCATCAGCATTACGGGTTAACTTCTTGTGCTCCCCGCCAGGCAAATATTTCCTAAGGAAATAAGGGAAACCGCCAAATGAATGAATGATTTCGAGTTTATCTGACAACAAAAGCGAACCCAGGACTCCAATTTTCAGATGCTTGTTTCTTTCAAAAGCATTAACAAATGAACTTATAATGTCGTTTATTAATATGATATCTGAATTCAGCAGTAAAATATATTTACCACTCGCCTTTTGCACTCCAACGTTGTTTGCATATCCAAATCCCAGGTTTTGATTGTTTGGTATGATAATGACGTTGGAGAAATGATGCCTTAAATAATTCACGCTGTCATCGTTGGAATGATTGTCCACTACAATTATTTCTATAACAGTTGTCAGGATATGTTTAAAAAAAGAATCAATACAATTTTTCGTCAACTCTTTC
>PLNY01000224.1 GCA_003141915.1 Anaerolineae bacterium
GCCACAGGCGCCTCGCGCCTTCGCAATGACAGGGATACAATATTTACCAATTGTGATGAACCGATTCTCGAATCCGTTCATCATAGATTTTTTTAACATCGGACATCGTCTTCTTTGAAAGCGCCGGAAAATCCGCAGCCCCAAAATTTTCTTCCGCCTGCGCCCGAGTTTTAGCCCCGGGAATGGCACACGTCACCGCATCGAACATCAAAATCCAGCGCAGGGCAAATTGAGTCAACGTCATTGAATGCGGAACGAGGCGTTTGATTTCTTCAACGGCCTCCAAACCGCTGCGATAATCCACGCCGGAAAATGTTTCACCGCGATCGAATGATTCGCCGTGACGATTGTACTTGCGATGATCATTCGATTCAAATTTTGTATTCGGCTTCATCTTGCCGGTCAGCATTCCGCTCGCCAACGGAACACGCGCAAGAATACCGACCTTGCGCTTCTCCGCCTGTTCAAAAAATAATTCAGCAGGCCGCTGGCGGAAAATGTTAAAGATGATCTGCACGGTTTTCACGTTTGGATATTCAATGGCTTTGAGCGCTTCTTCCACCTTCTCCACGCTCACGCCATAATTGCGCAATTTGCCTTGCTGAACCAAATCATCGAGAACGCCAAACACTTCCGGGCGATAATAGACTTCCGTCGGCGGGCAATGCAATTGCACAAGGTCAAGTGCATCGGTCTTCAAATTCTTCAGACTGCGTTCGACAAAACGCATCAGGTTCTTGCGGTTGTAACCATCTGCCGTATGCGGATTCAAACGGCGACCCGCTTTAGTGGCAATGAAAATTTTTTCGCGCCGATCACGCTTTAGTTGTGCGACGAGGCGCTCGCTTCTTCCATCGCCGTAAACGTCCGCCGTGTCGATGAAGTTCACGCCTAAGTCAATGGCGCGGTTCAACGCGGCCAGCGAATCTTTATCATTGACTTTGCCCCAATCCGCGCCGATGGCCCACGCACCAAAGCTGATGGCTGAAACTTTCCAGCCGGTTCGTCCCAAGGTTCGATATTCCATGCTTCCTCCTCAACGAAAATGGATACACCTCAATGCATATCTATTTTACTTCCAACCTACAATAATCACCATCTCCCGGCGATCTCACACACTGAGGGCAAATAGCTTTCATGATTACAGCGGTCAACAAATGGGCGCATCCCAGATTCGATATAATCTTGATGTGCAAAAACTTCCGCCCCTCATCCGCTGGACACGCGCTTCAACAATTTTGCTGAGCAGTTTTTTGATGGTCATCGGTCTCATCATTTATGTTTGGTGGCCGCTAGCACAGGATTATCTAGCTTATGTAGATTGGCATGGAGCATGGTGGCTTTACATGGATTGGCTTCTGATTGGGATTTTTCTATTCATGTCTTTATCCATCGTTGCCCGCGCCGATCTTTGCACCGACGGCTTGATCGTTCTGGTCGCGACGGTGGGCGGACTCGTGATCGAGGCGTGGGGAACTCAAACGAATCTTTGGTTCTACTACACCAGCGAACGGCCTCCGCTTTGGATCATCCCGGCCTGGCCGATTGCCACTTTATCCATTGACCGGATCACACGCGCACTGAGTTATTTTCTGCCAAAAGAAAGCAAGCGCGTTTATCAAATCTTTTATTGGTTGACCTTTGTTCCATTTTATGTATTGATGTTAATCTTTGTTGCCCCAACCTTTGACAAACCCTATACGATTCTCGCTTTATTGCTTTGTGCGCTCCTCATTATTACGCCAATCGATTACCGGCTCGCCTTTCTGGTTTTTATCGCAGGCGTTGGGCTTGGATACTTTCTTGAGCTGTGGGGAACCACACGTCAATGCTGGACCTATTACACCTATCAAACGCCGCCGCTATTTGCAGTGCTGGCGCACGGGATGGCAGCCGTCACTTTTTGGCGCACAGGGCTGATATTGAAAATGCTGGGGGCGAGATTCGGCCTGTTAAAGCCTCAACCAGCGCAGGCCGAGCGTGCGAAGCGTAGCTCGTCCTATTAATTCCAATCCTTGACCCCTTGACGACGCGTACATCCCATTCTGTCAGCCACGACAGACAAGCAACCGCGTCCGTAGCCATTCCTTGGTGAAGGACGACGACGGAAATGGCTACCCACAGTATCCCTGCAACCGGCAGTTTCTTACCGCGTATCTGGANNCATATAGACACCATATAGACATAACGAAGGAAGTGCAAAAGACGAGCCCGACGAAGGCAGGACCTCCTAGGAGCTAGGGATAACCTTCTTCATTTACTAACTTACCTTACGCAGTTTCTCTATGGAAATAATATGCGTCGCATCACACGGGCGGTCTGATCAGCAAAGGTGGACAAATCTACTCTTTGGATCAGCCTCGTTTCGTGAGGTGCGACGCGCCTGCTCCGGAACATCAATTACTAATTTCAGCCTTGACTGAAATAGCCCAAGGGTATATTATCCTCAATAAATAAACCGTCGGTCGGTTTATTAAAAGAGGCCTTATGCCCAGAGTTTTAATAGAAGAAGATTACGCCGCCCGGCGCAATGAAATCCTTGATATTGCCCGCAAGCTGGTTTACACAAAAGGATATGAGCAAATGTCCATCCAGGATATCCTGGATGAGATGAAAATCTCGAAGGGGGCCTTCTACCACTATTTCGACTCAAAGCCGGCCCTGCTGGAAGCCTTGGTCGACCGGCTTGCGGATGAAGCCGAAGCGAAGTTCATCCCGCTGTTGAATGATCCCGCTCTGCCCGCCCTGGAAAAGTTGTGTCGGTATTTCAGCAGTGCCGTTCAGTGGAAGGCCACGCAGAAGGATTATATGTTGGCGTTGTTACGCATCTGGTATTCAGATGAAAACGCCCTTACCCGGCAAAAGGTGTTTGCCATTATGTTACAGCGTATCGCACCCTCCTTTACCAGTGTGATCCAACAAGGCGTCCAGGAAGGTACGTTATGCACTTCCTTTCCGGATCAGGCAACCGAGATCAGTCTGTATCTCATTTTGGGATTGGGCGATAAATTTGGCGAAATTATCCTGGGGCATGAAGCCGGAGCCGTTCAATTGAGCGCTGAAGAGAGATTCCAGATCATGCAGAAAGCCGTTGCAGCATACACCGATGCGCTGGAACGGGTCTTGGGTGCATCTGCCGGATCGATTCAAGTGATGGATGATGCTTCCATTCGAGTCTGGGTCGATTAGCTTAGATTCGCAAGGAGTAACCATACTGCTTCACCTGCGCCTCGCATGACGCAACAAACAATAACAGGATTTATGTTATGCACGCTGATAAACCTATCTTGTAAATCATTCAAGGATTATGTATGAATAATTTGATAGTAAAGTCCTTTTTGGGTTTGGCTTTCTTGATATTATGCTTGGCATTAGCGCTTTTTTTGTCAGCCGGATCACTTAGTTTCTGGCAAGCCTGGCTGTTCCTTGCCGTATGGACTATGTGCGTTGTTCTTATCACTGCATATTTAGTCAAATTCGATCAAAAACTCCTGGCTAGTCGCGTCCAAGTTGGGCCAACCGCAGAGACCCAAAAAATCCAGCAGGTTATTCAAGGTTTTGCCAGTCTATTTTTCATTGGTTTATTCATTGTCCCTGGCTTGGATTTTCGTTTTCATTGGTCGATCGTACCTCCAATTATCAGTTGGATTTCCGAAGCGATGGTAGCACTTGGCTTTTTCATTGTCTTTTTGGTTTTTAGGGAAAACAGCTTTACAAGCGCGGTAATCGAAGTATCAGATGAGCAAAAGGTGATCGATACCGGACCCTACCATGTGGTTCGCCATCCCATGTATTCCGGAGCGATCTTATTGCTTCTCTTTTCACCTTTGGCTTTAGGATCTTGGATAGCTATTCCTTTTCCCCTACCATTGATTCTAGTTGTGGCTTTCCGAGCAATAGAAGAAGAGAAATTTTTGCGGATAAACCTGAAAGGTTATGATGCGTATTGCAAGAATGTTCGCTATCGATTGGTACCTTTTATCTGGTGAATATCGACATAAAAGACTTACCATTGGTTAGGCAACTCTAAAAGTATTAGAAGAGGAGTTTATTCATGTTACTTTACCTGCGCCTCGCATGGCGCAACATCTGGCGACACCGCCGAAGGACCGTGATCGTGGTCGTGGCAATGGGGCTTGGCCTGGCAATGATGATGATGTACGACGGTTTGATGGATGGATTCACACAAGCCATCTACGGCAACGCGATTAAAGTGCTTGGAGGAAATATTCGCGTGCACGCCGCGGGCTATGCTGAAAAAGCCGAAAGCCTGCCGCTCCTGCCAGTGGCAAATGATCAAATGATCATTCAAACAGCAAAAGCGATTCCGAACGTGATCGCTGTAAGCCGCCGCATCAACACCGGTGGCTTGGCTACCAACACGGAAGGCGCCTTCTCCGTGACCATCACCGGCATCGAGCCGGAGCAGGAAGCGCCGATTAGTCCGATTGCACAACATGTCACGTCCGGAAGTTATCTCATCAGCAATGACCAAGACATAGTCTTAATTGGGAAAGGGCTTGCCGATTTGATGAATGTCCAAGTCGGCGACAAGATCACACTGGTGGGTCGCTCGACACATCAGCAGATGCGGCAACGCAGTATGACGGTTGGCGGTATCTTCGACATCGGCGTGCCGACCATCGAGAAAGAGACAGTCTATATCTCGCTGGCAG
>PLNY01000263.1 GCA_003141915.1 Anaerolineae bacterium
TTCCGAAATTTTTCCATCCACCAATGCCTGCTTGACGATGGAGGCCGCGTCCAATAAACGAAGCGTATTCGTCACCGCCACGCGGCTTTTGCCAACGCGCACTGCAACGGATTCCTGTGAAAGACCAAATTCTTTAATGAGATGATTAAACGCCTCAGCCTCTTCAATCGGATTCAGGTCGGCGCGCTGAACATTTTCGATCAAGGCCAGTTCGAGCAATTGCTGATCGGTGGCATTCCGAATCACAACGGGCACGTTCCGTAAACCCGCCCGGCGCGCGGCTTGCAACCGGCGTTCGCCAGCGATCAGTGTGTACGTGCCATTGAGAGCGGGAGCTACAATCAGCGGCTGGATGATGCCATGTTCGCGAATGGACATCACCAATTCTTCGAGTTCATCTTCCTTAAAAGATTGGCGCGGTTGACGAGGATTGCGCTGGATCGAATCCACCGCAACCTGCGCAGTGCCGCCGTCGCTGGAAACCGTTCCACTGCCGGGGATGAGAGCGTCGAGTCCTTTGCCGAGACCACTACGTTGAGGCATGATTGCTCCTTTGATTCACCACAAAGGCACAATGTTCACAAAGGAAAACTTTATGTTCTTCGTGACTTTGTGGTGAGTAGATCACTTTACTCCATCGCCTTTCAACAATTCCTTTGCCAACAACTCATAAGCCTGCGCGCCGACCGATGAAGGTGCATACACCGAAATAGGCAATCCATAGGAAGGCGCCTCCGCGAGACGAATGGAACGCGGCACCACCGATTTAAAAACTTGATTCGGAAAATGCTTGTTGACCTCTTTGACGACATCGGTTGCGAGATTGGTACGAGGGTCGAACATGGTCAGGATCACGCCGCGCACTTTCAGGTCTGGAAAAAGAAGCGAGCGGACGCGCTGAATGGTCTGGGTCAATTGTCCGAGTCCTTCCAGCGCGAGATATTCACATTGAACCGGCACCAGCACGCCATTCTTTGCCGCGACCAGCCCATTGACCGTAAGAAGTCCGAGCGACGGCGGACAATCGATCAAAATATAATCATAGCGATCCACAAGCGGCTGGAGTGCCTTCTTAAGCCGCGTTTCGCGCGCCAGCTCTTCGACCAATTCCACTTCCGCGCCTGCCAGCGATGGGGAAGAAGGAAGCAAGGCAAGTTTGAGACGTTCATTCAAAAGAACAAACGGCATGGCCGCGCTTCCAAGCAGAGCTTCATATGTGCCGCCGCTGACAGTGGACTTATCCACGCCGAGACAAGAAGTTGCGTTAGCTTGCGGATCGAGGTCAACTACCAACACGCGCTGACCTAACTGCGCGAGGTATGCTCCAAGATTGATGGCGGTGGTCGTCTTGCCGACGCCGCCTTTTTGATTGACGAGCGTATAAATGCGAGTCACTAAAAAACCTCCATCAAGCATTCATCAACTTCACGCTGCGTTGGGATTCCGTCTAATCCAAAACGAGTTACAGAACGCGCCGCAAGTTGTGTGGCAAAGCGCGCTGCTTCCCATGGATCGCGCGTGTGATTCAAACGGATGAAAAATGCGGATGCAAAAATATCGCCCGCGCCGGTCGCATCCACTTCCGCGACTTCGGGCGCGCGGAAGCGGCGGCAGTCGCCGTTCCAATAAAGCACGGCCCCCGCCTCAGCTTCTGTCACGGCCAATATGCGCGTTTGATGTGCCATTGATTCAATCAACTCTTCATCACCGCTTACATCTTCGCGGCTGATCACCACCGCGCCTGCCTGAGATAATAACGGCTCTGCATTTTCCCATTTGCATGGAACAATGCGTCCATCGCCGTTCCAAGTCCGCATCCAGCCCTGAGGCGTGACGCCAAGCAAAGCGGGTGAAATTTTTTTTGGCAGCTCAGAATCCAATTCCTGCGCGATCGGCCCCAGATGAATGATCGAAGCGCTCCGCCACACTTCCGGCACAAGTTCAAATGAAATATGCTCGGCTTGATGATGAAGGATTTGCCTTCGTCCACTTTCGGCGTAAATATTTTCAAACGTCGTTGAATGTTCGGAAGGAATGGAGATGACCGGAATTCCATCGAAGGCTTTCATGGAAGTCTTTGAAGTCTTTTCGTTTGCAGAAGTTATGACCCCAACGCGCAGACCAATCGCACGCGCGGTCAGCGCGGAATATGCCGCTGTGCCGCCTAAGCGGAAACCATCCCGCGTCAGATCCTGGGCGATGTGACCCATCACGAGATAATCCACAGGCTGGAGCGGAACATAATCGGGCATATGTAGATTATAAACTATGTAACAAAAAGGGCGGCCTTTTCGAGGTCGCCCTTGCCCATTATTCTTTTGGCAAAATTGTGATCTTGCGATGCGGCTCTTCGCCTATGCTTTGCGTGGTCACCGCCGGGTGATCGCGTAATTCCATATGGATTACACGCCGTTCCGCGGCAGGCATCGGTTCGAGCGTAAGCTTGCGTCCGGTCTTTGTGACTTGATCCGCCATGCGCCGCGCCAACTGGCGCAGCTGCCGTTCGCGGCGGTCGCGATGCCCTTCGACATCCACAACTAAATGAATGAATTGCTGAGTCGCTTTGCCGACCATCAACGAAGAGATATATTGAAAAGCGTTCAGCGTTTCGCCGCGATGACCGATCAACACGCCAAGGTCCTGGCCACGAATATCCACCATGATCGGACGCCGCTCATCGCGCGGCTCGCCGTAATGAGCGGATACCTGGGCCTGCATTCCCATTTGATAAAGCAATTTGGAAATGACCGACTCGGTTTTATCGAGAACGGGATCGTGACCATCCGGCATGGCTTCAGCCTTCTTAACGGGTTCCGCTTCTTTATCCGGAACCGAAGCGGACTCTTCAGCTTCAGGCTCATGCTTCTTCTCAGGCTTTTCCACCACCTTTGCTTTGACTGGTTCGGCTCCCTCTGGCGAATTGACCGTCAACCTTACGCGGACTTGACGCCTTCCCAACCCGAATGGCCCTTTGTTGCCAGAATCCAGCACTTCCACACTGACGGCATCTGCGGGTAATCCGAGCTGGGCCAATCCCTGCGCGAGCGCTTCTTCGACAGTTGGGGCAATGATCTCTAACGTGGTTCGCTCATTCATCTTTGAACTCCCTGATGACTATGATTACTTGCTTTTCTTGACTTTCGACGGAGCCGGCTGACTGCCAGTCGGCAAAAGATTACGCCAGTTGACGCGTCCCATCATGGCATATTGAAAAATGCCCAGCAGGTTGCTGGTGACAAAATAGATCGCCAGCCCCGAGGCATAATTAAGCACCAGCCAGCCAAGGAACAACGGCATATAGATGCTCATCATGCTGTTCATGGCCGCAGTCTGATCGTTGGGATTGGTGGATGGCGGAAGAGTTAATTTGGTCTGCAAGTACGTGGTCAGCGCGACGACGATCGCTAATGTAGGAAAACCATAAGGCAGAAATGAAAGCGTAAATCCGCCGGGAAAGGGCAGGCCTTCGGGGCGGCCAAGATCCATCCACAAGAAACGACTATTGAGCGGTATGATCGCAGCAGCGTTCATAAAAGGATAGATGGTGCGTGCCAATTGCAACAGGGTGAGCGGCGTGGCCGCCAAAGCGCGCGTCACGCTTTGATATAAACCGATGATGATCGGGAACTGGATCAGCGTGGGCAGGCAGGAGGCAAACGGATTAATGCCGCGATCTTTATAGATGCGCATTTGTTCCTGGGCCAGTTTTTCCCGGTCCTTGGCATACTTCTTTTGAATGTCCTGCCACTCTTTATCGTTTTGCAGATCCTGCATGACTCTCGCGCCTTTCAATTGCTGGGCATTCAAGGGCCAGGTAATGGCACGAATGAGGATCGTGAATAGAATGACTGCCAATCCAAAGTTGTGACCGATGAGGTTATAGATCAATAACAACACATTGGTAAACGGATTAAGAATAAAGAAACCCCAGGGATCCGAAAACATAATAACTCCTTATTTCCCGTCGAAGTGCCAGGGTAACATACTGCCGTCTTTTTCATTGACGGCGTACAGCAAATACTGGGCGCCAAGCGGAGCAACCAGAACGAGATTGCCGGAAGCGACGGGCGCAGTATAGATTTTTCCGCCGAGGGCCGTGGACCAAAGCGCTTTACCGTTGTGATCCAGCGAATAAACCGAGCCCGATTCGGTGGCGACAACCACGCCATCGGTCGTTAGAAGCGGACTGCCTGTGATGGGTCCATCGGGTATGACGCTCGGCCAGGAGTTCTGGCCGCTTGACGCATCCAGCGAATACACTTGTCCATTAATATCAGTAACATAAATGTTCGAACCATTGACCGACGGATTGCTCCATACCCATTCGTTCGTGTTCATCTTCCAGTGTATCGAACCATCCGCGGCGTTGATCGCGAAAACCTTGGACGCGAACGAACCGACATAAAGCGTCATGTTGTCGGCGCTGAATGTGGGCGAGCCAGCGGCTGACCCGCCTAAATCGGTTTTCCAAACGATCTTTTGTGACTGGGGATCAATGGCATAAAGGAAATGATCCAGCGAGGTGAGGAAAATCAATTTTCCATCCGTGACTGGCGCGCTCCACAATGGATGACCGATGGATAATGACCAAAGTAGTTGACCGGTTGCAAGTTTAAGTGCGTACAATGAGCCGTCATTGTTTGGCGCATAAATGGTATCGCTGGTCGCTAACGGTGACGCGATCCAACGGTCTTTTGCACCGCTGAAAACCCATTTCTGTGTTCCGGTGGATGGATCGAGACTATACAATCCTTGATCTGTACCGATGCTTCCAACGATCAATTGACCATCGGGCGTAATAAGCGGCGCGGAATAGAACGATCCATTACTTACGGAATATTGCCATGCTTTCGAACCATCGCTCAAACGCGCGGCATATACATATTGACCATTGGCGAGATATGCGTTTTTCGCATCTGCGGTCAAGCCGGGCCAGCTGGTCCCGCGGCTGGCAGCGCTGGAACATGCACTCAACAATGTCGCGCCAAGCAAAACAAAAGAAATCAATATCGAACGTTTCATGGAAAAGAATCAAACTCCTTAAAGAACGGGGTCGTATCCCCCGGGATTGAACGGGTTACAGCGAAGCACGCGCCAGATAGACATCAGCGAACCTTTCAGCGCACCGTATTTATAAATGGCCTGATAACCGTAATGTGAACAGGACGGATAGAAACGGCATGTCCCTTCCGGCAAGCCGTGAGAAATGGTCATTTGATAGAGGCGAATCAAAGATAATAAAATAATCCGCGCCCAATTGCGCGGCGTACGCGGCAGGTCGCGCAAACGCGGTTCATTAGGATAATCGTGCGGCAGATAGAATTCAGATTGCATCAGAATCGGAAATCAGTTGAGCGCGTTGTAAAACATTGATCAGTGCCTGGCGGGTATCCGTTAGGGTTGAAGAGGCAAGCGCGGGGCGGGCGATCAGGATCAAGTCCCAACCGGATGCGAGGGAAGGAATCAACGGTCGCATCGCTGCGCGCAGGAGACGTTTGGCTCGATTCCGTTTCACCGCAGTTCCCACCGTCCGACCCGCGGCCACGCCCACGCGAATTTTCATATTATCATTTGCCTGTGCTATCAATACAATAAGCGGGTGGGCATAAGACTTGCCTGATTGCCGCACCCGCTTGAAGTCTTGTGACCGGGTCAAGCGGAACTTTCGCTGCACCGGTAACTCGCGTTCCCTGGTTTACCAACGAGTCCGCTTCACATGCTCATTGGATTTAACGGTTAGCTTATAACGCCCGCGCAGACGGCGGCGTTTGAGTACCTGACGTCCGTCGGCCGTAGCCATTCGCGCTCGAAATCCATGGACGCGCACACGTCGACGGATTTTGGGTTGATAAGTTCGCTTTGTCATTATAAAAACTTCCTCGTTTCAAAAGATAATTGCAATTCCCTTGATCGGGAACCGGCAGTCTATTAACTGGCACGGTATTATACCGTAAGGCTTTGGATTCGGTCAAAGGTCAATATGCAGGTTTTCACCACCGAGCACGGAGAACACAGAGTTCTTTCTTTAACTTTCTCTGTGAACCCGGCGATCTCTGTGGTGAAATTTTTTCAATCATTCCCTTCTTTCCTCGGCTCGCCCACCGAATTCGCAGGACGGGCCAGCAATTCCGCCAGTTTGTACGCGCCATCAACGCTTGCAACCGCAATGATTTCATCGTTTGCCTGAAAAACGCTGTCGCCGCGCGGCAAGGTCATCTTGCCATCTCGAATGATGGCGGCGATAACGCAATATTCTGCCAAATCCAAATCCTTGAGCATCGGGCCAATCGCCTTTGCCCCCGGTGGAATTTTTTCTTCCACCACCGAATAGTTGCCCCGCCGGATTTTGAGAAGCGTCATCATATCACCAAGCGACATTTCCTCCATCACAAGCCGTGCTAAAATATTGGCTTGATTCAGGGCAATGTCCACGCCCATTTCCGGCGTGAAGAGCCAGGCGTTCTTTGGATTGTTGATTCTTGCAATCACGCGCGGCACGTTGAATTCAAAACGCGCCAGCGATGTCACTACCAAATTGGAATCATCTGCGCCTGTCACCGCGACTAAAACGTTAGCTCTGGAAATATCGGCCCGTTCGAGGGTAAGCGGCGAACTTCCATCTCCGACTATGACCGCATCGGGAGGAACTTCCTTCTTTAATTTTTCCAGTAGCTCAGGACGTTCCTCGATAATTTTTACGCGATGACCCGCATCCAATAATAGGTGCGCCAGATAGGAGCCAATGTTTCCCCCGCCGACAATGATCACATACATGATTTACCTCCTCTCCAATCCCAGCATCTCTTCCAGCCGGTCCATGGCCGAAGATAATACAGACAGGTGAATGAGGTCGCCTTTCTTGAATTCCGTTCCGCGAACGGGAAGAAAAGCCTGGTCATTACGCGTGATGGAGACCACCATGATCTCGCCCGGAATTGATAACTGCGCGACATTTTTTCCAATCAACTGCGGCGGCGCTTCCACCATGATCAGCGAGACCTCGCTTCGACCAAATGTGTACAGCACATCCAGATCGGTATGTGAAATCATCTGACAAATTCGTTCAGCGCCCCAGTTCGTGGAAGAGATCGTGGTCAGGCCAAGCCGCTGATACACTTCGGCGCGGAGCGGGTCATAGAGTCGCGCAACCACACGCGGGACGTGGAAAATGTTCCGGGCGATACGCGCCGCCACGATGTTGGCATTATCCGACGAACTGGCCGACACGAAAGCATCCGCCTGTTCGATACCCGCCTCGATCAGGACGTTGCGGTCGAATCCCAAACCCTGCACCACGCGGCCCTTGAAGCTTGGCCCGAGACGGCCGCTTGCATTGGAATCGTGGTCAATGACCGTGACATCGTGCCCCTGCCCGGCCATCAACTCACTGACCTGCGAGCCAATCCGCCCACATCCCATGATAGTTACTTTCATAAGAAACTACCTCCTCTCTTATATGTCAAGATGAGCGAGCATGTTCATGTTGAATTTTACCAAATCTGCGTACGAAAGTTTTGCGCATCCATTCCAAAACATATAGCGCTGGAGCAAAGAGAAGTAAAGCAGGCCAGAAGAACAAAGGCAGGGCGGTATGATCGAATGCAATAGCCAATGGCGGGATATAAATCAGCGCCACAATAACGGCCAATTCAAGCGCCACGCCCAACAAAAGCGTGGGATTGCTAAGCCACCCTTGCTGTCTGTTGTGAGCTTTGAAGGTGCGGCAGGCAAAAACATTTCCAACTTGCGACATCACTACACCGGTATGGAACACGGTTTGAGCTGTGCGCTCCACAATATCAGCGTTAAAGGAGAAGAGATGCGGCCATGGGATGGTTTCTAAAAATGGGATACCGAGTCCTTGCGCGTGTCCCGAAAGAACGTACACTGCGATAAATCCCACGTAACAAAGAACTGCTTCGATCATACCCAGCCACAAGAAAGCATGGATCAACAATGGCTGATCCAATAAAGGTTGGAAGCGCGGGCGCGGCGGCTGATTCATGATACCTGCTTCGGGTTTTTCGATGCCAAGCGCCAGCGCGGGGAGGATGTCGGTGCCCATGTCAATAGCAAGGATTTGCCGCACGGTCAGCGCGAGCGGAATGCCAAAAGCTGCTGTGGCCAGGAATGGCGCTACCTCTGCCACGTTGCTTGAAAAAATATAGGTGATGAACTTGCGGATGTTATCGTAAATGGCGCGGCCTTCTTCAATTGCCGAAACAATTGCATCGAAATTATCGTTGGTCAAAATCACGTCGGCGGCTTCCTTCGCCACATCCGTGCCAATGACACCCATCGCGATCCCGACGTCCGCTTTGCGGAGCGCGGGCGCATCGTTGACGCCGTCGCCGGTGACGGCCACCACATCTCCGCGCGCTTGAAAAGCCGATACCAGTCGAAGCTTGTGATCCGGCGCCATGCGGGCGAAGATGACTTCGTTATCCAGCGCTTTTTTGAGCGCAACATCATCCATCGCGTCCACTTCCGCGCCGGTAATGATTGACGGATTCGACGAAGCGATCATCCCGACGCGCCGCGCCAGCGACTCAGCGGTCAGGCCATAATCGCCGGTAATCATCACGATGCGTATACCCGCCTGATGGCAAACTGCAATGGCACGCTCCACCTCCGGTCGAGGCGGATCCATCATGGCCGTCAAGCCGAGGAACGTCAGTTCGCGCTCGATGCTTTCAGCAACATATGCACCAGCACGCGGCGGCAAATTGCGACGCGCCAATGCCAGCACGCGTAAGGCGCGCCGGGCATACTCGTCATTCACGGACATGATTTCAGCGCGCATATTCTCATTTAGAGGCAGGGTTTCGCCGTTGACCAGAATGTGCGTACATAACTGCAACACCTCGCGCGGCGCACCTTTGACGAAAGCCAGGTCGCCTTCGCGCGAACGATGGATGGTGGTCATCCGTTTGCGGCGTGCGTCGAACGGAAGCTCATGCGTGCGCGGATACAACGCGTTGAGTGAATCTTCCTCGATGCCGGCCTTCATCGCCGCGACTTTCAGCGCGGCTTCGGTTTGATCGCCGAGACTCGTCCAGGTGGGATGTTCCGGTGAAGGCGGATTGACGCGGGCGTTATTACAACTCATTGCGGCTTCAAGCAGAGCATTCAAATCTTTCTCGTACAGCGTTCCCAAAGGATTCGGTTGATATTGACCTTTTGGTTCATAGCCCACGCCACTGACTTGTAATTTCTGCCGAGCCACCCACACTTCACGAACGGTCATTTGATTCTGAGTCAGCGTTCCGCTTTTATCGGTGCAAATCACGGAAACATTGCCCAGCGTTTCGACAATGCTAAGCCGCTTGCACAACACGCCGCGTGTCGCCAGACGTTGGACGGCTCTCGCCAGAGAAAGCGTGAGCGTAACCGGCAGGCCTTCGGGCGTGATCGCGACGATGATGCCCAAGGCCAATAATATCGGATGGATTTCGACGCGCTCTTCTATCGTTGGCTCGTATAGGCTGACCAATAAAACAAAGGCGCCGATTCCAATGGCAACCAGGGAAAGAGTCTGGCTGAGGCGATGAAGTTCCTGTTGAAATGGGGAGGGTTCTTCCCGAACGGTTTGAGTCAGATGAGCGATGCGGCCAAATTGAGTCAACATACCGGTGGCGTAGACGACCGCTTTCCCAGTTCCAGAGGCGACCGAGGTCCCGGCAAAGATCAGGTTCGGGCGTTCGAGTTCGCTGATGCCGCTCATCACAATCGAAGCATCGGCTGTTTTACGCGCCGCCAGCGATTCTCCCGTGAGTGAAGCGTTGTTCACACGCAGCCCGTATTCTTCGACCACGCGCGCGTCGGCGGGAATATTATCGCCTTCGGCTAAAACCAAAACATCGCCGGGTACGATGTCGGCGGCGGAAAGATGCACATCCTTTCCATCTCGGATGACATGAGCGTAGGTTGGTAGCAAATGTTTGAGTTTTTCAACGGCCCGCTCGGCTTGAAATTCGCGCCAAAAGGAAAACCCTGCATTGACAATTGTCAAAAGCAGGATGATCAGTGAAAGCGCAAGTTCCCCTTGCCAAAGCGTGATGATTCCTGCGATGATCATCACCAACACAAACGGATGTGTTGCTTGAGCCGCATACTTATGCCAGATGGGCGGCCGCGCCTGCTCGGATAAAATGTTTGCACCGTATAATGCGCGGCGCGACTCGGCCTCGGCAGTAGACAATCCCTGCAAGGAGGTCTCCAGAGATTGAAAGACCTCGTTCACGCGTAGACTATAGATCGGTGTCGAACTCATAAGCGTACAGACGCGGGGGCGGAACCTCCCGCATTCGATTATTCTATTTTTCCCTCTTCATCGCCGGGAGCCGTTTGCTTGGGAGCGCCGCCTACTTTTGGTTCAGCGGGTCGATTATCCAAATACTGATCCAAGAGTGATGGCGCCTCCGCATGATCCACATGCACAGCATGATCATATACCCCAGCTGGCACGGGAACCTCGTAACGCACTGGACGATAGATTCCGAACAATTCAAAAAAGCGTGTAATGCTGACTAAAACCGAATATCGATATTCCTGCATACGAAGCGATTGCCATTCAACAATCGAAGCCATCGCGCCTTGTACGCGTGCCTTCTCTCGCACGATGCGGTGGATCTGTTTTGGCTCGCGGACACCAATCGGTGAAATAAGCAACGCGTTCGCGGCCAGCACCAATACGCTGAACGAGATCAGTACAACCCAGCCGCCCTCAGTCCATTTGCCGGCGATCTGCCCAATAAACACAATTCCGGAAAGCACACCGGCAAATCCCGCGGCAAAGGCGCCCCACTTACGAGCCGCGCCTTTAAAGTTCGCGAGAATATGCTTGCGAATGGCAAAGCCCATCATCATGATGGGCATAAAAACGCCCACGCCGTAAAACGGGACAGCCGCGCTTGTATTTGCGTGCACCAGAAACTGGATAATCACTGTGACGATAAAGCCAATGGTAATAGAACGCGTAAAAGTTCCTTGTGAATTACGATATACAATTAATTCGGGCAATTCGCCCATCGCGACATCGCGCCATTCGGTTGCTTGCAAATCCTGAAAAGCCGTCATGGAAGCGGCCGCCAGCAAAGCGACGGCCAGGATCTGATACGCCCAGTAGAGAATCTCCCCGCCTGGGATTTGTCCGAATCCAATAAAGGATAAATTAGCAACCAATGAACGCCCCAGGGTACCATCGAAAACACTGAAGTGATTCGAGAAATACGCCAGCAAAGCCGTTGTGATACCGCCGTAGAATAAGAAAGATGTTTGAACGAAACGGCCAATGCCAGCTTTGCCACTATAAAAATTCCATATTCCTTTTAACTTTGGCAGATGATCCTTGCCCCATTTAACAATTCCAGCATCTTCGTTGATCACAAACTGAATGCCGTTGGACATTGCCTCCAAACCCGTCAATGCCACCAGACCTTTCATCGAAGCAGTCAGCATGGCATAAGCCGCTTGCCACNNTCTCGGTGTATGGAACAGGCGGAACACCTCTTGCTTTTGCGATGAACAAACCAATTGTCATCACAATGGTGAGCAGACCGAAGATGCCTAAACCGGTGAAAACCACTCGCGCCGATTCGCCTCGTCCGCGGATGGTAAGATACCATGTGATGCCTGCAAGTAATGCCCCAATCAAAAATCGCCAGAACCAGTACGTGTTATAGGCATTCGTTATCGAAAGCAACTGATCTACGCCTGAAAGGCTGGAGACTACAATGGTAAATACGTAATCCTGAATCAAAACAACGGCTACTACCAAGCTCAAGCCTGGCGAAAGATAGCGCATGGATGCAGTGTACGAACCGCCGCCTTCATTGAAAACCCCCAGCGAATACATATACAGAAATCCAAACACGGCATTGGCAAAGGCGATAATAATTACAACGATCCAAGCTTTATCCTGCAATCCGTAGGGATGCAAGGCGCTCATGAGTTCCCCTGTGGCATAATAATACGATGTGAAGTAATCTACACCAAAGAGTGCCAGCGCGGCCAACAGGCCGATCTGTCCCGCACCATGGATATGAGCATGTTCTTTATTCTCGCGCGGTGCGATCCGCAGGGCAATGTAAACAATCGCGATTAATAATAGACCGGAAAAAAATATAGGGTTCATACCTTGAATTTACTTTTCTTTCGAAGATGCAAACGCGTCTTCCAATAATTTGAGTTCGATAAAAAGATGCTTGCGCGTCGAGGCATTGAAGCGGGTATCCTGGTCCACTTTGGCTTCCTCTTCACGCGCAGCGCGCACCACAAACGACGGAACGAACATGATTCGTCCGGCAGGGATGACGACGAAGTGATAGGTTGCCATCTTCAGTTCCTGATCATCGAAATAGGGCAGGCTTAGACTCAAGCCGCGGTTCAGGCTTTGCGCCTCCGCGCGCTCCTTGATACCATCGATAATCTCCCGCGTCTGATAACGCGCCAGCGCGCGGCCCTGATTGATCAACTGTCCCAGCATACCGTACCGTTTCTTCTGATATTCCTCATCCGCGACCATATAGGGAGCCAGCGAACGCGCCGCAAAGATCACGGTCAGGAATCTCTGCATCGAGGCGATATGCGCTTCCGCCTCGCTGATGGAATTGACCAGGAGCTTGTCGTTATCGCCGAACGCGACCCACTGCGGAAGATAGAATTGGCGCGCAGCCGCCACATACGGGACGAGCAAACTGCCGCGTCCAGCCTCGGCTTTTCCTTCCTCTGCAATCGCGTCCGTTGAAGCAGTAATCGCCGAGGCCGGCTCAAGCGCGCCGCCGGTTGGAATAGTCGGCACATCTTCGTCCTCTTCAGATATATAGGTCACCGACCGACCGGATGGCAGCATGTTATACACCATGTGCATGGCCGTCGTATGGCGGATCAACTGTGCGCTGATGACCGCCGCGCGCTCCGAAGATTGTTCCAGTTGCGAAAGGCGCTCTCGCAAA